>CAYOAS010000157.1:0-3427 GCA_964402015.1 uncultured archaeon
GGAAAAAAATGGAGAAATCACACGAACCAGCAGACTCGGAAAGGTTACTTGCTCTTTTAAAAGAGCACAACGCCAACAAAAAACACATAACAATCTCAAACCTAGCAGAATTATCTGGCTTTGACTTTCCAAAAGTCAGTGTTCTCGTTAACGACATGCAACAGCGAGGTATTTTGGAGTTTGAGAGAATTGGGACTGCAAAACTCCTAAAGCCCGCAAAACGCGAGGGTGTTTGAGTGCTTGAAGAAAAGCAAATCGAAAAGGGTATGACCCCAACAATGAGCGATTTTTCAAAAACAGTCCTGGAACTTGCAAAGGAGGCTGGTTTTCGTGAAACAACGACAACCTTGGAAAAAAAAGTTCAAAAAAAGTGAACTGCAAGAACTGCAAAAACGGTACAATTGGAATGACGCAAACTACAAACCAATGAATTCTTGGGATTTTCAGGAATATATTCGAAAAAAATACAATGAACAAACCTGAAAAAATAAAAAGTGGAGAGAGAGAAAATGACTGAAGAAATGGAAAAACCTGTATTGCTTTCTGCAACACAAGAACAATTACAGAAGCGATTCAAAAGTTATCAAAGCCTGATTCGTGCTTGTGTCTTGGCAGAAAAGGAATGGCTCAAAAACCATACTGTCGAGCAAAGAACCTTAACAGGCGTATGGTATGACTTTGCGAAAATAGTTTTAGGACGGTATGCAGGCAAAGAAGCACATGAACCAAAATGGGCACGCTACCGCCGACAAGACCTTTCCCGCATCATTTCGCAAATGGTTTTAGCTGGCGAGGTAGATTATGATGACTTGTCGGTCGAAAACACGGATAGAAAGGTTGACATATGCAAGGCTGGGCTTTGGGACAAATATATCCTGTTTTGTGAGAAGGATGAAGCTTATGACCATTGTGTTAGTGTTGCAAAACTTTACAAGGTTCACGCTTGCTCTGGAAAGGGACAGAACGCAACCGCAGCAATGGTTAAACTATTCAACGGTTTAGACAAAGAAAATACTTACCGCGTTTACGTTCTGACGGATTATGACCGTTATGGTTTTGCCATTGCAAACAGTTTTAAACAGAGGGCAAAACGGCTTGGCTTGAAATGCGATTTTGCTCGGATTGGACTTAATCCTAACCAGTTGCCTGCCAAAATGGTTGAGGAAAAGAAATATCCAATACCACTCCAAAACCCGGGTGACAAAGCATGGGCTGCCAAATATGGTATTGATGGCAGGTTTGGTTTGGAGTTGGAAGCGCTTGTACAGGATGGTAGTTATGCTCCATTAAGACAAGTCGTTGCAGAGGTTTTGAATAAGGAATTAGATGTTCAACGGCTTTATGACCTTGCAAGAGAAGACAGCCAATTTGAAGCCAAAATCGATGCAGTGCACCAGATTATTGATTCGGTTAGTGAGCGCTTACGCAACTATGCAGATTTGCTATTTCAGAATGGCTTTGACGACAGAGAAAATTTTCAAAAAGACCATGCCTTTAAGGAAGCTGTAATAGGCAGTGGCGAAGTTCAAATGGATTCCGCAGAGCTTGCACTAAAAATTGAGAAAGAATTACGAAAGGCAATTTCTGCTGGAAAAATTGACATAAAAATAACTGAAGATGGCTCAGGAGAGAGAGAATGAACATAATAAAAAAAATTGGATACGCATATTTGCAAACTGATTCTGGAGAAGAAGTTTTACTCGCTGCATTGAAGGGAAAAGAACTAACGGGCGTAGAAAAGGAAGAAATCCTAAGAATATTGACGCCTTATGTTTCGCGGGCAGACACTCGAATCAAATTTTTACTTGCAGTAGAAAATCTCGCCAAAAACGCTTCTCCAATCAAACCGCACGATGCCCCTGTAATAATTCCTTTTTCACAATTGCCTTATCGCGTGAACGAGTTTGTTGTTTTTACTGCAAATGTTGTTGCTGTTCAAGAAGGCGTGAAAGAAAAAGAAGGAAAGTGCTCGAAAGAATTTTTGTTAATTGTTTCAGATTTAAATGATAATGCAAACTCTGCGAGAATTTGTGTGCGCTGGCAATGCAAAGAAAACTCTAATTGGCAGCCGCGCGGCATTGTTAAAATCAATGGGTATGCACATTCAATCCCGCCAAGCAAACCAAGCCCATTCAAACTTGACCAACTATTAGTTCATGCCGTGAAAGTTGAGCCAACAGAATTGGATTTTAAAGGATACAAGCCAACAAAAGAAGATGAAGAAAATTTTAGAAAATATTTTGGTTGCATTACAAACGAAAATTTTGAAGAAACAATTGACAAAAGCATTGCTCCGCAAGTGGTTGGCAGAGAAAAAGAAAAAGTAGGCGTTGCGCTAGTCTTGTTTTCGCCATTAAAAATTCCTGTTCAAGGAAAAAAACAATTCATTTTAACGGCTCTAAATGTGGGGGATACCCGTGAAGGAAAAGATTTGATTTGCGCTGATATTGTAGAAAATCTTTGTCCCGCAGGCGCTGTTTCTATAAACGCTGAAATGGCAAAGCAAACTGGGCTAATTGGTGCGATTGAAAAAGACGCGTTGACAGGCACGTGGATTATTACTTGGGGCAAATTGGTTCAAGCGGATGGTGCGCTTGCTCACTTGAAAGGGATAAGCGGCTATGATGCAACAGCTTACAGTCAGCTCCGAGAAATTTTGTCGGACAGAAAAGCAACAATCACTAAGGTTGTTCGCGGAGAACACGAAGCCAAATGCAGGATTTTGGCGACAGCAAATTGCAGGAAAAATGTTTCCATGTACCCCAACAAATACTGCGCATTTTTGGATACTGGCTCTAGGGAAACTCGCTTATTCGAAGAATCGCCAGACGCTTCACGAATACACTTACCGCTTGTCTTCGCAAAAGATGACGTTTCAACTGCTTTAGTGGATGAAGCAGCATCAAAAGCAGTTGAAAGATTGATTCCAGGAGACGTTTTTAAGAACAAAATAGCGGATGCCTGGAGGCGCGAACTTGATGATTTTGATTTGAACAGTATTAAGGAGGTTTTGCCGCAAATGCACGCAATCCTAAAAGTGTGGCGAGCGAAGTATCCTGATTTTGAATTAACAATTCTTGGGAAAGAGGGCAATCAGCTTTTTGTTTCTTTAGTAATGTCTTGCGCAACTATAAAGCACAGAATGGATTCTCCTGGAAAAATCGTTGTTAATTCTGATGATGTTGCGTTCGTCAAATCTTTTGTTGAATGGTTGTTCAATGATTTGGGTTTACAAGTTGAATTGGAAACAAAGAAAAAACTCAAAGAAGAAGCTGACCGAATAGCTGGAGAGCTTACTAAAAAAATTGAAGAAATAGAACTCGCCGAAAATGTTGAATTTTACTTGAAACTCCTTGATGGAGTTTATCAGAAGAGCCTTCTTTCCGCTAAGGATGCTGCAAAAGCATTGGATTACTCTAGACCATCT
>CAYOAS010000158.1:0-3420 GCA_964402015.1 uncultured archaeon
AGATGCTCCAAGAAATCATAACGCCCCAATTAAAGGGAGAAATTTAAACTGTTACAAATAGCGTTAACCTTTAAAAACCTCAACGGGGCTAAGTATATTATTGTAGCCTTGGTTTGCTTCGGCAACCCGGGACCGGAATTGGTTTTTATGAATACAATACTGGAAAAAAGTTTTGATTATTTCTTGAAAAGTGATTTTGCCGAATATGCCGATGGAGAATGGCTGGCAATTCACAACGATAAAGTTATTTCCCATGGCAAGATTCTTAAGGAAGTTGTCGAGGAAGCAAAGAAGCATGTTCCTTCTTCAAAATTTTTGTTGTCAAGGGTAAAAAAGACGGCTAGTTTCTTGTGAAAAAAATGAATCTTGGTTACGGTTTCAAACGGGTTCGTGTTTGCGGCGTTACGGTTCAAGAGCCAGTGGTGTTGGCAACTTTAACAGGCAATTCTGATGAGAAAGTCAATGTTACGGCTATATTGGATACGGGTTCTGATTTTGTTTTGTTGCCTTTGGAAATAGCTGAATTGTTAAACCTTGACTTGGACAAAGCAAAAACAGATTCTGCAAAAACATATGCCGGAGCACCACTGACAACAACGCTTTCAAGAGTAAGAATAAAACTGGAAAAAGACAGGGAGAAAATAGAATTTGCTTGCAAATGTGCAGTGTCTTTAACAAAAGACGCACAACACGAATACATAATATTTGGCGCGAGCTTTCTGGAACATTTCAAGATTTTATTTGACTACCCTGCCAACAGATTTCACATAAAGAAATAAACGTTGCAAACCGGTTTAACCTGCTTTTATTTATGAAATATTCCTTCCAAACAATAGGCGGGCAGCCTGCCTTTTGCCGGGCAGGTTATGCTTGGCCGAAGGTTCAATGAAAAAAAGAATTACGCTGGAATAAAAAATTAAGATTAAAAGGCAATAAAAATGGTTAACGGGACTTATTTTCGTTAAGTCAAAAGTGTTGCAATTCCCGTCACACTTTTGGCAAAAAGTGATACTCTTATTGTATCACTTTAGAAAGCTGGCATGAAAATTGCTGCTTGAAAACGAAACAAACTAATAATATGCAGTTTACAAATAGACATATTGTTAATAGTTTGGCTGTGTTGAATGGACATGGTTCTGGAAGATGCTTTGGCTGTAATGCCATACCATACTTGATGAACCACCAGAAAAAACCAAAATTAAACCACAGTTAAAGTTTAGTATAACTTTTGTTTAAGTCAAATTAAACTTTAGTTAAATTTAAATATTGTTCTATCACCCCAATATAACAATATTGTTATGTTGGCGTGATGTTGTGAAAGAATTGGCTTTGTATCGGATTCGCGATGCTGCCCTGGATTCCGGAAGGGCAGTGTTTTCCATGCAACAGCTTTCAAACCTTATTGGAAAGCCCAAAGCAGTGTGCACGGTTTATTCATCCAGGCTTGTGGAGAAAGGCTTGGCCGTAAGGGTGCTTAAAGGAAAGATATCTTTTGAGAAAGACGAGTTTATTATTGCAACCCAGCTGGTTGAACCTTCGTATGTTTCTCTTGGCTCTGCCCTTTTGTTTCACGGGCTTGCAACTCAAGTGCAAAAAAACATTGCGTGCGTCACTACAAAAAACTCGTTGAAGTTCAAGGGGCTTGGCATCATTTACCATAAGATTCCCTCACAATTATTTTTTGGCTTTAAGAAGCACGCAAAAGGAAAAAGTTATGTCATAGTGGCGGAACCTGAAAAGGCTGTTCTTGACGGATTGTATTTGAACCTTCTTTCTGAAAAGGATTTGGCTGAACTCTCGCAAAAGCTGGATTTGCAGAAATTGAAAGAATTCCTCAAAAAATTCAAAGGCAAGGGAAGGAAAAAGCTTGAAAGGCTGGTTGGAAAATGATTGATAAAAAGGAACTCTTGGAACTTGCAAAACTCAACGGCTTAAAGCCATGGCAACAGGAAAAGCATTATGTCCAAGCGGTAATTCTGGGAATTCTTGCGGAACAGCCGATTGTATTCAAAGGTGGAACATATCTCTGGTTTTTTCACGGCCTGCAAAGGTTTTCGGAAGACCTGGATTTTACCGCAAAAGAAAAAATTCGGGAAAACCTGCCCGCACTGGTTTCGAAATCGCTTGAATTGTTCGGCATACAAAACACAAGCAAAATAATTTCAGACAATGAAACAACGTTGTCCTTCAGGATAAGCGCCAAAGGGCCGCTTAATACAGCACCAATAGACGAATGCAGGGTCTATGTTGAAATAAGCCAAAGGGAAAAAATTTCAAGTAAAGCGCTGCCCCTAAAACTTGATTTTCCGGCATACGACCTCCCGACAAAAAGAATTCCCGGAATGCAGCTGGAAGAGGTTGCGGCAGAAAAAATAAGGGCAATAATGACCCGGGATAAAGCAAGGGACGTCTTTGACCTGCAATACCTGATAGAAAAAAAATCTGTTGCATTTAACCTTGCGCTTGCAGACAAAAAACTCGCTTTTTACGGCACAAAATTCTCAATAAAAGAATTCTTGGAAAAAACAAGGCAAAAACAGGCTTTCTTTGAAAAAGAACTCAAAAACATTGTGTTCAGCGAACTCCCGCCTTTCAGGCAGGCAATGCGCTCAATACAAAAATGGGTGCAACAAAAAAAAGACAACAAAGGATAACGCGATGATTAGTCGTGATTGCTTTGAAAAAACTCAAAATCGCAATGCTCGTTGCAAACTTTCCGCCATACTTCGGCGGAATCGGCAACGCCTGTTACCATAACGCGTTAGAACTAGCGCGCTTGGGGCATGATATTACTGTTTTCACGCGCAGCTACAAAAGCAATCTTGTGGGCAGGGGCATAAAATTTTATTATGAATTGATTGTTCCAATGCAGCGTCTGCCCAGGCAGTTTGATTTTTTATGGCTGCCGTACCTTGCACTTAACGGCACTGCAAGGTTTTTGGGCATTCTTTTTGGAAAAAAGATTGCGCCATTGATGCCAAGCAAAGTGAACAGGTTTTTTAGCGTGCAAAAATATTTCTGGAAGTGAAAGAATCAGCGAAACAGTTTCTTTGATAATTCCGGCGTACAATGCCGAAAATACACTTAAGCCATGCCTGGAGTCTGTTTTTGAAAGCGACTTAAAGAATTGTGAAGTGATTTTGGTTGATGATTGTTCGAAAGACAAAACAGTCGGGATTGCACGGCTTTTTCCCTGCAAAATAATCAGGAACAAGGAGAATTGCGGCGCTGCGGCAGCAAGGAATGCCGGGGCAGAAAAAGCAAGCGGCGAAATATTGCTGTTTGTTGATTCTGATGTTTTGGTGCAGAAAGACCTTTTGAAAAGAACAATTGAAAAGTTCAAATTATACCCAGAGATAGCGGCGTGGGTTGGAACTTTTTCTCGGCAACACAGGCACAATAGCTTCATTAGCCAGTACA
>CAYOAS010000159.1:0-3395 GCA_964402015.1 uncultured archaeon
ATGGCATTAGAACTTCAACAATTACTTCAAAGGGCCAGATTGTAATCCCCAGTGAAATGCGCGAAATGGACGGTTTTCGTTCCGGGCAGAAGGTCGCGATTTTTTCCTTTGACGACAAGATTGAGGTGTTGCCACTTGGTAATATTGACTGGGAAGCCGAGCGGAAAAATACGAGGGAAGTATTGCGTAAAATTGTTGACAAATATGGTTTGCGCGGCAGGAAGATAAAAGAGCTTACGCCGGCGGAGAAAGACGGGCTTGCTATGGATTATTTTGAACGAGTTCGGAAGGGGAATAGCAAGGAATGAAATTGTTTGTTTTCTCAAAATCCTTTTTGTTCCAGCTTATTATCATTACGCAGTTTGTTTCGATTGCCGTCGCGACATGCGCTGCATCGGATAAATGAATCCCTGTTTCTTGCGAAATTTCTTTTGCCTTATTTTCTGCGGCATTTGCAGTTGCTGCAAAAAATATGCCTAACCCGCCCAAGATTTCTTTTGTTGTTTGCCTTTCCAACGACGCAATCTTTTTTACTTCGTCAAAGAATAAATCGGAAACGACTAATTCAATCTTGTGCTTGATGCAATAAGAAAAGAAGATTTCTGCATCTTTGTATCGCAAATTGAATGCTCCGTCTATTTCTTCTCGCACAAAAGAAATGAAAATGTTTGAGTCAAGGTAAAGCCGCATTTAATAAGCAGAATTGAATGGTGTTAAAAACACTGGAAAAATTCGTCAATCACTGAAAATAAAAAAAGAAAAAAGTGAACATGGATTTTAGTCCATGTCCATTCCGCCGCCCATTCCTGGAGGCATTCCTGCGCCCATTCCCGGGCCGCTTGATTTGCTGCTTCCGGCAATTATGTCGTCGATTCGCAGTATCATTTCAGCAACCTCGCCAGCGGAAGTAATTGCCTGTGTTTTGACTGCCAATGGTTCGATTACTTTTTTTGTTTTCATGTTTCCGATTTTTGAATCTATTACGTCGACTCCGAAATATCTGCCTTCTTTTCCGTTGTGCTTGCTGCGCAGTTCAACCAAAGTATCGATTTGGTCCAATCCTGCTGTTTCAGCAAGCGTGCGCGGGATTATTTCCAGCACGTCGGCAAATGCTTCGACTGCAAGTTGTTCTCTTCCGCCAATTGTTTTTGCAAAATCGCGGAGTTTCATTGCCACTTCAATTTCAGCGCTTCCGCCGCCGGTAACAATTTTTCCAATTCTTATTGCTGCAGCGCAAGAGCTTGTTGCGTCTTTTACTGCTCTTTCTGCTTCGTCAATAACATGCTCGCTTCCGCCCCTGATCAGCAAAGAAACTGCTTTTGGATTCTTGCATCCTTCAATGAAGGTCATGCTGTCTCCCGCGATTTTCTTTTCCTGCACTATTGCTGCAATTCCCAGGTCGCTTGCCGACAAATCGTCCAGCCTGCTCACTAGTTTTGCGCCAGTTGCTTTTGCTATTGAATCCATGTCGCTTTTTTTTACTCTGCGTACAGCGGCAATTCCTTCTTTTGCAAGGAAATGCTGTGCCATGTCGTCAATTCCTTTCTGGCAGATTAGAACATTTGCACCGCTTTTTTTGACTGTCGCAACCATTTTTTTCAGCATTCCTTCTTCCTGGTCAAGGAAAGCCTGCAATTGGTCAGGGCTTGTTATTTCGATTTTTGCGTCTGTTTCAGTTTCCTTTATTTCAAGAGCTGCATCCACTAACGCAATCTTTGCCCCGTTGACTTTTTTTGGCATTCCGGAATGAACTATTTCCTTGTCAATGACAATTCCCTTGATTATCTGGCTGTCATTAAGTGAAGCACCGCTTTTCTTTTCAATTTTTATCTGGTCCAAATCAATTATTGTCTTGCCGTTTTCCTCGACTGCAACAGATTTTATTGCTTCCACAACCAAATCAGCAAGTTCTTCCGCTGCTTCAGCGCTTTTTCCTGTCATTGAAGTCAGGGCAATTTCCCTGAGCAATTCAGTGTCTTTGAATGTTATTGGGTCTGATGTTTGCTCATAGAATTCCTTTGCTTTTTTTGCAGCAATTCTGTATCCCTTGATAATTATGCTTGGGTGAATCTCGTCATCCAGCAATTTTTCCGCTTTGTCAAGCAAGTTGCCTGCAATTACAACTGCTGTTGTTGTTCCGTCGCCGACTTCGCTGTCCTGTGTTTTTGCGACTTCAACCATCATTTTTCCAACAGGGTGGTCAATGCTCATTTCGCTCAGTATTGTTGCTCCGTCATTGCTGATAGTAATGTCTCCTAATTCGTCAACAATCATCTTGTCCATTCCTTTTGGTCCAAGAGTGCTTTTTACTGCGTTAGCGACAGCCTTTGCAATCATAATATTGATGCGTTGCGCGTCCCTTCCTCTTGTCCTTTTTGTTCCTTCCGTCAAAAAAACAACGGGTTGTTGTGTAGCGTCAGACATTTCAATCACTCCTTTCATTAAAAATTTTTAGCCAAAAAATAATCAGAAACCTACAAATTAAGACCAGAAAACCTTTAAAAAACTATTGCGATTCTTGCTGGATATGGGCGTTACGCCGCAGCTTTAGTTTTCTCTGTTATGGCAGTTTTATTGCTGGCTTTTTGAAAATCAGAACCTGCCCAGGTGTTTTTGTCCTGCTGAAATGGTATGATGGTGATTTCTCCAATTTGTAGTCTTTTATTCCATTTTGCCGCAGGGCTGTCTTTATTTCATTTAATACCGGGTCTTGGGCGTGCAGTTCACCAATGTCCAGCGCTGCTGTTCCGTCTGGCTTTAACCATTCTATTGCCCTTTGCACCGCCGTTGTTTTCATTTCAGTATGGACTATTGCTCCCTGATAGGAATATATCCGGTCGTATCTTTCCCGGGGTATTATCTTGTTTATGTCTCCAATTAGAAGCCGGTCTATTCTTCCGTATTTTTCTTTTGGTGTTTTTGCAAAAACCAATCCAACTGTCTTGATGTTTTTTCCAAATTGTTTCTTTAATTGTGCCAATGCCACGCCGCTGCCGCACCCTATATCAAATATTTTGAATGGATTTCTCTCAGAAAACTTTCCAATCCTTCTTGAGATTTCTTCCCTGATTTTAAAACCAATCCCTTCTTCAACGTCCTTTACTTGTGAGTGAAAAATATTCCATTTGCGATAACGGTCATTTTCCATAAGGTTCAGGTTTCTTAATTTGGTGGAGTCTGAGTGCGCCCTTTGCCAGTCTCTCTCTTCTTCCGGCCTTGCTATCCTTTGCCAGTAATTAGGCAATTGGTTTTTTCTCTTTTTGTTTGCGGGTCTTTTTCCAAACATTATAACTAATATTACAATTCAAACCCTATTTTATTGTTTTGCGCAAACCCGATTTCTTCTCGCTTTAATAACCTTTTTTTCCATTCTTTTTCATGGCTTTGAAATCTTT
>CAYOAS010000160.1:0-3392 GCA_964402015.1 uncultured archaeon
CAGACTACGTTCCGTAAAAAGGAGGGAAAAAATTACGAAAAACGTATTATGAAATCCTTTATATACCCTTTAATCCTTTATAAACCCTTTTTTGTATTGCACTATATAATTGAATCAGCTAATTTTAAGGTATCCCTTCAATTAAAAGAGTATAGCTGGATTTAGGGTATCCAGTTTTTATTTTTTTTCTTTGCGCCAAACCAAAATTTCGTTCCATTCGTCAAATGGTGCTGGAAAATATTCTTTGGTTAAAATAAATCCTTTCTTTTCCGCAATAGTTACCATTAATGGGAATGGTGTTGGAATCTTGATGCAATCATATTTTTGCTTTAATTCTTCCAATAATCTTGAAAAATTACCTTTTCCTTTATCTTTGCTCTCAATAAAGGAAATCCAGCAAGTGCTTTCTTCTATACTAATATATCCTAAAAATTCGGGGTGGAAGTCTTTGCCAAAATCAGTAATCATTTCATCACAATGTAGTCCAAACTATTTCAGAACCTATGAAGCCATCTACTAATTCTGTTCCGCAGAACATGCAATACTGGTCTCCCATGACTTCATCAATGTCCACTTTGCATTGAGGGCAATGCTTTTTCACTTCACCGCCTCTTTTTCTGGTTGCCAATCTATTCCAGCTAATTCTTTTTCAATCGTCTCTTTTTTAACCATTTTTAAAGCGTTGCCAAGTGCTTTTATTGCTTGTGTTTTTGTGTTTGCCTTAATTGTTTTGTCTAATAAATGGCAGGTTATGACATATTTTCCGTTGATTTTCCAAAACCAAACTTCAATTGGGATTAGCATTTAGCGACCTCCTTTGTATTTCTTTCAGTCTTTGTTTGCACATTTCTTTTATTTGTTTGTCTGTCCAGCTTACGTTTGTGTTTTGCTCAAAGCCTTCTATTATGTCTTCTAATGTTGCGTCTTCTGTTTTTTTGATTTGTAGGTTGGCGCAAACAAAATTGATTTTTCCACATTTTTCGCAGGCGAATGTATCTATGTCGCCTGTTGGTGCGTAGTATATGTCGTTTGTTTGTTGGCAGTATTTGCATCTTTCTTGGAATATCCATCTATCGCCCATATTAGTCATCCCCCTATTTCCTTTGCTGGTTCTGCTTTGTAAATTACTTCTGCATCACTGTATTCCCAGTCAAAGACAAAAAAGTTGCCATGATAATACAATTTTACCCTTTGTCCGCTTTCTGCATAGTCCTGCAATTGCTGTATTAGTTCTTGGTTGTTTTCAACTCCGTATCTTTGCTGAATTACTCCAGACTCGCTTCCTATTGGGTGGTCATTCAACAATTCAACTCTCCAAGTCTTCCAAATCCACCCTCCATGACTGATTCTCGCTATTTTGTCTACTGCTATTCCATCTGTATTGTTGCCAAGTGATATGCATCCGCTTGCTAAAATGATTGTGGCGAATAGTATGCCTATAACCAATAATTGCAGTTTACTCATTGTTTTTTCACCTCTTTGTAGCTTTCTTCAAAGATTTTTTTGTCACAGGGGTATAATTCTCCCTTGATTCCTTTTATGAGGTAATCTCCTGCTTTGCCTTGCATTGTTCCTTCTTTTGTCTGGACAATGAATACAGAAGGTATTTGTTTTGCTTCTATTGGAATCGGTTTCTTGATGTATTTCTTTCCACCTTCCCCAAATTCAGTTATTATCTTCACTTTTTCATTCATGCTTTCACCGCCTCTTTTTTTTTATTCTCCCTCAATTATTCCGCTTCCATCGCATTTTTCGCAATCCACATAGCCTGTTCCATCACAGTTTCCGCATTCATGAACAGCAGAGCAATCAATTTTTTCGCATTCGTGTTCTCCTGAACCATCGCAAACTTCGCATTCTATTTGTCCTTCACCATTGCAGTTATCGCATTTTTGCTCTTTTTTCTCTTTTGTTTTCTTTTTCATTTTTCTTCACTCTCCATTGCTTTTTCGCATCCACATCTGCATATCCATATTGAAATTGCTTTTCCGTTTGCGTAGTATTTTAGCCTTGATTCTTCGTCTATGTGCTGGATTTTTCCCCTATATTTCCTCAATTCATGTCCGCAATTTTTGCACTTCAATTCACCACCTTTTTATTGTTTTGGTTTTTTAAATATGGAAAATGTAGGCATAAATTAATATAACCATTCTTGCCTTTCTTTTCTCTCCAAAAGTAGAAACTAAGATTACCCAATTCATGTCCGCAATTTTTGCATATTGGTTGTTTTGTCTTCATAGTTCTCCTCTGCAAAATTTTATGAATTCTTTTCTGGGTAGGGCTATTAGGTTGTCAAGGTCATCATTTAGTTTATCCCTGTCAATATGTGCTACTACCCATCCTTCGTTTAACTTGCCTTTGTGTTTCTCATATAAATACCTTGCGTATGCTGTTCTTTTCTTTACGAGAATTATTTTGCCTTTGCGGTCTTTTCTCGCAATTTTTTCATTAATTGTAATTTCCCTGTATGTTCCATCCCTTCTATGCGTTATTTCTCTTGGTTTTTCCCCAATGAAATTCTTTGGCACATGCCCAACTGGAAAGGCATTTGTTGGGATTAAGTCTTGCCTGTATTTGTTTCCCAGTAATTTTTCATGGGTGAACCTATATTCTTTTCCTTCGCTTCCGTCAATGAATCTGCCGAAATTGTCTCGCATATCATCACTTCTGTTCCAAGATTTTTGATTTTGGTTGGATGGCTCAGGCGATAATCTTTTTCCATTCCTGTATATACGTCTTCCCTGCGACCTTTGTATCCTTTCCAATACTCTTTTACCCTTGCCTCAAATTCAATTGCACAGCCTTCAATGAGATTTGCTTCTTCAAATCCTTTAGTGAAATTGAACCATAGGTGGTCTGAAATTTCTTTTCCTGTTGATGAATCAATTATGTTCTTTAGCAATATTGTTTTTTCTGGGTATTTGTAGCCATTTTTCCAACTATACTTTGCAAAAGTTCCTTTGAATTTCCTTCGTTCTTCATTCAATTTTCTAAGTTCTTTTCGCATGAATCATCATCCTCTGTTTTGATGTAATCATCAATTGTTTCTACTATTTGTTTTTCTTTTGTTGGCAATTCGTAGTCTTCAAAGGTTTTCCATTCCTTTATGCACTTGTCGCATATGTAGTGCTTTATTTCTATTGTGCTGAATTTTTCTTTTCCGCAAATATAACAGGTGAGCATTCATATTACTCCGAGTCCTTTCAGTATTATTGCTATGAATCCTGCAACCAGTCCGCCTGTGAAAATTATTGAGAACATGACTAATGGCACTGCGATTGCTGCAAGGATTATCATTAAGAGAATTTTTATGATTTTGTCGTAATCCATTTTTATTCCTCCTTTTTTTTCACCGACAGGTTTGTATTGGGTCATGTGTTGGGCAAACCCCA
>CAYOAS010000161.1:0-3366 GCA_964402015.1 uncultured archaeon
CTGGGACCAGACAGCGCATATTTTTGTTGCAAAAAAATGGTCAGGCATTCCAATTGAAACAGAAGAAATGAAACCGCTCTGGGTTTCTGTTGAAAAACTACCTTTTGCCCGCATGTGGAAGGACGACCCACACTGGTTTCCGCTAATGCTTTCTGGAAAAAAATTCAAGGGAAAATTTGTTTTTGGCGAAGACAACGAAAGCGTTGCGGAATTTGAAGTAAAAGAGCTGGACTGAAAAACCAGCAGACAAACTCAAAATCAACAATAACAGGGAAATCGAACTAAAACAATTAGTGCCAGTCATCGGAAAAAAAATCAGCATCACTACAACAGGACTATGCAAAAAGAATAAACTCTGGTTAGTGCCACAATGCAAAAAAATACTCTTGTTTCGCGGGCTGTCGAATTAATAAAATGTTTAAAAGCAAGCAGTATACATTAGTATAATGGAGCAAAAACATGTATAGAGAACGCTTACTAATGGGAGAACTCTTACACAAAATCAAAACAATCATTGAATCCAGCAATCTTCCTTTTTCAGAAGCCAAACAAGAAGTTCCGGTAGGCAGAGGAAGCGCAGATATTGTAATTTACGACAAAACCCATCGGCCAACCCTGATTTTCGAACTTAAACAACCTGATGGTTCGCCAGTTCACGACCCATATTACCCGGAAGTAGTAGAACAAGCTTGCGCTTATGCAAGCGAACTTGGCGTTGGCTACTTTATAACCACTAACTTAAAACATTTCGTTCTCTGGAAAACATTCCAGGAAGGCACGCCTTTGCTGGAAAGGCAACTTTTGCATTATGATGCAACAACCCCTATTGAAACCACAATAAAACAGATTTTACAAGAATTAGAGCTTGTAAAACAGGGAAAAATCAGCTTCTTGAGCATTGACGCAAAATTTATCCGCAGACTCAAAACATTTCACGAAGTTCTGTGGCCAACCCTAATCAATAGGCTTGAAGAAAAAATCAAGGAAAACAACAAATTCAAAAAAGAATATATAGAATGGCTCTTTGAACAAGACTTTATCTACAATCGCGAAACAAACGAAAAAATCACCAAACAATACTCGTACCTGCTTTCAAACAAAATATTATTCTACAAGCTGCTGGAAGGAAACTTCAAAAACCTGCCAAAACTAACCAAAATAGAAACATTCAATGACGAAAAATTCAAACAAACCCTGAACGATTACTTTAATAAAGCCCTGGAAATTGATTACGAAGCTGTCTTTTCTTCAACCTTCTTCGACAACGTGCCGCTGAACAGCGCGTCAATAAAACTGTTCAACCAATTCATTTCAGAACTTGAAAGATACAAGTTGTCAGAAATAGAATATGACATACTAGGCAAAATTTTTGAATCACTAATCCCAATAGAAGAACGCCATTACCTAGGGCAATATTACACAAGACCGGACGTTGTTGACTTGATTGAAGAACTATGCACAAAAACCGCAGATGATACTGTTTTTGATCCCGCCTGTGGTTCGGGAACATTTTTGGTAAGAGCATATTACAATTTGAAAAACAAAAACAAAGAAAAGAAACACAAAGAACTCTTGCAGCAAATTTATGGAACAGACATAAACCAGTTCGCCGCACACCTGAGCGTAATAAACCTGACAATCCGAGACCTATCACAACTGACAAACAAACTAAATATTCTAGTCAACGATTTTTTCAACTTGAAGCCCACTCTTGCCGTGCTTTTGCCATTCTCTGGCAAAAACATTCGGAACAGAAACCAAAAAATCAACATTCCAAAATTTGATGTGGTGGTAGCAAACCCGCCGTACACGCGGCAGGAAGAACTCGGTGAATATTCAGAAACCTACAAAAAAATGCTTGAAAACACAATAAACGAAGACTGGGGCAAAAAATACGAGCTTGGAAAAAGAGCAGGCATACATGCATACTTCCTGCTTCATGCGCCAAAATTTTTGAAACCAAACGGAAGACTCGGCTTCATTGTTTCAAACTCTTGGATGGACGCAGAATATGGAAAAGAAATACAAAAAATGCTATTGGACAACTTCAAAATAAAAACAATAATAGAATCCAAAGCAGAACGCTGGTTCGAAGACGCTGCAATAAACACCTGCATAATAATTGCAGAAAAAGAAGACAATGAAGAAAAAAGGCAAAAAAACACTGCGAAATTTGTCTTGCTCAAAAAGCAACTCCGAGAATGTCAAACAAAAAAACTTGCACAAAAAATTGAAACAACAAACGAATTCTACGAAGACGAAGAATTGCGCATTTTTTGCATCAGCCAAAACGAATTATTGCAAGAATGCTTGGCAAAAAACGAAAGAGGAAAACCCGAATGGCAAGGCGCAAAATGGGGCAAATACCTGCGCGCCCCAACAGTATTCTTCAAAATACTGGAACAAAAAGAAAAAATCAAACTGTTAGGGGAACAAGCAGAGCTGTACCGAGGATACACTACTGGGGCAACCGATTTTTTTGTTATCAAAAAAAGAAGCGCAAAAAAACTTGGCATAGAAACGCGTTTTTTAACGCCAATCTTGCACAGCACAAAAGAAATAAAAAAACCAACAATAAAAGAAGACGATGTTGAAAACGTCTTGTTTTCCACAAGCCTGGACAAAATAAGCCTGCGCGGCACGAACGCGCTTTCATACATAAAAATGGGTGAAATAAAAGGAATCAACAAACGCGAAACAGTAAAAAACAGGCAATACTGGTATGACTCTGGTTCACAAGAACCACCAGAAATAATACTCACAAGATTCTACGCAGAAAGACACTTTGCAGTCTACAACAAACAAAAAATCCAAATAGAAGACAGCTTTTTCGGCTTAACCCCAAAACAAGGAATTTCAACGTTTGTCTTTGTCGCATACTTAAACTCAAGCTTGTTTGCATTAACAAAAGAATTATACGGCAGGCTAAACCTTGGAGAAGGCGTTTTGACAATATATGGGCCCGACTGGAAACAAATGCCAGTCTTGAACTTTGAAATGCTTTCAAAAGAAGAAAAACAAAAACTCGAAAAAGCATTCTTGAGGCTCGCCAAAAGAGAAATACTGCCAACTTCGGAAGAAATAAAAATGAATGACAAAAAAGAATTAGACAGAATCATTTTTGACATTCTTGAACTAACACAAAAAGAACAAAAAGAAATTTATTCCTCACTTGCAGAACTGGTTGTGGAAAGAGCAACAAAAGCCAAATCAACCAAAAAAAATGGAAACAACCACAAAGAAAAAAAGAAAGAAGAAAAAGACGATGAATTTATCGGCCAGCAAACCATCTTTGACTTCATCGCATAGCAAAAAAAAAGGGTAAAAAAACAACTGCCAATAACACACTATTGAAGAACTTTAACA
>CAYOAS010000162.1:0-3340 GCA_964402015.1 uncultured archaeon
ACCGCGTATAACAGCCAAAATCTCTTTTTCAAAATGTTTCGCATATTCTTCGGCGAAATATTCATTTTCGCTGCAAAAATGAAAATCTGCTGTTTCTTATGACAAGCACGAACCAAAAATAAATGTTTAAATAGTATTACCATGGTAATATCATTAAGGTGGTGTTTTTTTGAGGACTATTCCTGCAAAGGTTACGGAAAAATTGGTTACTGAAATTGATGAACTGATTAGCGAAGGCTGGTATGCTAACCGGAGCGAGGCAATCAGGGATGCCATCCGGGAACTGGTGAAAAAATTGCACGTGGAAAAACTAGAACAGGCAATCAAAGAAGACGTTCAATGGGGTTTGCATGAGTAAGCAACTGAAAGCTGTTCTTGATTCAGGCCCCTTTATCCATTTGAAAGAAATTAATGCATTAGATGCCTTGAAGATTTTTGAATTAAATTCTCCTGTTGCAGTTTTTGAAGAAACAAGAGGGCTTGAAGGAATTGATTGCCAGAGCATTTGTGTTAAGAATAAATCAATTGTTGAAATGCTTAGCACTCGATTTGAATTGGGCCTGGGCGAATCAGAGGCAATAGCTTTATGCAAGCAATGCGGAATCGAATTGCTATTAACTGACGACTTGGATGCAAGGATTGTTGCAAAAAAGTTTGGCTTGAAGGCCCATGGCAGCGTTGGAATACTGTTTAAGGCATTCAAAGAGAAAATTTTTTCCAAAAGCAAGGCAATAGAACTTGCTGGAAAACTGAAAACAAATTCAAGCCTTTTCATTACAAACGAATTAATCGAATATGCCATTCAAGAGATAAAAAAAAGCAAATGAAAACAACAAGCAATAAAGCAATTTCAGTAAGCTGTTGTTCTGGTGCGGTGATAGGGTTTGTCACCCGAAGATTTTTGCTGGGATAGCAACCAAATCCAGTCGCTTATCTGGAGCGCTGTTATTGAAGGGAATTTTTCTTTCAGTTGCCCTTCCATCATTTCGATTGCCCAAATGGTGCAAGCACGGATTTCAATTTCTTCATTGCTGCCTTTTTCTATTTCAATCTTGCTGTCTATTTTTTTTGCAAGTTCTGGCGCATAAGATAGAATGCCGAATTTCCTCAGGACTTGCGGCAGCTTGTAATCTGCCGGCACAGTTAATTCGCCAATATTTTTCAACGCGCCGTATTTTTCGCCTTCAAACGCCTGAAAAATGTCGTGCACTAAAAATTGGGCGCGCTTGTAAAAAAATATTTTTTTCCCATTGAAAGAAGAAGAATCTTCAAAAGAAGAAAAATTAGACACAATAAGTTCCAGCAGCTTCAGTGAGTCGCCGTTCGCTTGCTTAACCAGATTGCCAAAATCACCGCTAAATTTTGATGAAGTAATTCTGCCGATTTCATTGAAAATATTCAATCGCTCGCGAAAAAGGGGAATTTGCACGTTGCCTTTGAATATGGATTCTAGAGAAGCGGAATCAAGCTTTGCCAAAAAAGCGCTGTCAAGAACAGGAATTTTGTTTTCCACTGCCTTTCCAATTGCAGCAATCATTCCAAACGCGCCGTCAAAATTCTTTCCGTTGTATTCCACTGCCCATTTTGGCTCGCCCCAATAACAAAAATTCACGGAATCAAGAACCAGCAAAAAATGCAGCCTGTCTTTTTCCTGCAGCGAATTAATGTCAAAAGGCGCGTTTTTTAGCCAATGAATTGGAGAATCTGAGAACGTATCGCAGAACTCTTCAATCGCTTTTTTGTTTATTCTGACGGATTCCGCATTTTCAACTACAAACTTTGCTGTTTCAAGAACCTTGTTCATTTTTCCACCATTGTTTCAATCATATTCTTTCGTTTCAGCGTGGCCGGATTTTTTCTTGAAAAAATCCTGGACTAATTCAACGCATTTTTGGAGTGCGGGTTCTATTGCTTCAGCTGTTCCGTTGAATGCTGCTGCTCCCGGATGACCGCCGCCCGAACCGGAAAAATGCTTTTCAAGCGGTTCAAAAACATCCCTTGCAAGGTCAAAAAAATTTTTTTTCACAAAGAAAGGAGTGGCACGGCCGCTGATTTTTAGTTTGCTGTTGTCAACGTCGCCTGCAAAAGCAACATCAGCGCCCAAGCGGGAAAGGACTGTTGCTGCATCTGCCTCAAAGCAGCTGACGCTCGTTGTTGCAACAATTGAATCGTTTATTTTGAAGATGCGAACGCGCCTTGCTGCTTTTAATTTTGCTATTTTTTCAGAAAAATTTTCTTCAACCTGGAAAAGCGAAAAAATTTCGTTGAAAGGCCTTTTTGCTATTTTCATTGCCTCCGCCATAATGGAAAAAGTTTCGCTGTCTGCAATCAGGAAACTTGCTGAATCAGTAATTATTCCCGCAGCAATGCATTCAGCGGCCTTCGGGCTGATTTTTGTTTTATCTTTTTTTAGAAGGCCAAAAAGTATTTCCACTGTGGCAACTGCGTCCGGCTGAATTAGCGAGTTAAGAGTTATTTTTTCCCCGCTTTTTGTGTGGTGGTCAATCAAAAGAATTGGCTTTTTGAATTTTTTCACTTCTTGCTCGAGCTTTCCGAGCATTTTGAATGAATTGAAATCCACTAAAACCAGCGCGTCAAAACCGCTAATGTTCTGCGGGTTTATTGTAAAAGGGATTTTCAGGTTTTGCGCGAGCGCTTTCGCATTGAGGTTTAAGTGCTCCGGAACTCCAATTTCAATTTTGTAATTCTTTCCAAAAGTGAAAAGGATTGTTGCAGCGCTTGCGAGCGCGTCAACATCGCAGCCAGCGTGCGTTAGAATGAGGATTCGCGCGCCTTTTTTTGTTTTTTTCAGGAATTGTTTCAGCAAAAAAATCTCCCCTTTTGCAGACTGTTACCTTTGTTCACCCAATCTGGCTTTTTTCCTTTTTTTATTATTTCTTTTACGCGCTCAATAAAGGCAGCGACTTCGTCAAAGATTTCGTTAAAGTCTTTTTCGATTTCTGGTTGTTCAAGCGAATACTGGAGTTCAAAACATTCTTCAACCTTGCTCTTCACCAAAACCACTGCCATGAACAATCTTGGATGTGTATGCTAACTCGTTGTAAAAGATTTTGTCTTTCTCTTTCAACTTCTTAACGCCTTCTTTTGTGAAAAACTTTAGGCTTACTTCCCTGCCTAATTCCTTTGTGAGTTGTTGCCTCAGTTTTCCAGCTTCAACAAGCCCAATCTTTTTGCCGGAAACAACCCATAAATCAACGTCGCTCTGCTTGTCAACAGTGCCTTCTACAACGCTTCCATAAACACCAATAGAACTAGAAAACGCCTTAAGAAAATTAAAAGTTTTGGAGAAAAAGAGCTTATGGCTGTAAACAAGAGTAAT
>CAYOAS010000163.1:0-3290 GCA_964402015.1 uncultured archaeon
GCATTGGCAAGCAGCATAAGTCAAACCACTGACGACACCAATTACGCTGTGAGTTCTAATTACAGGATTCCAGCACAAAGCGTGCCTTCAAATTTTTCTTTTGATGTAAATTCCATTACGACAATTACTTTTGAAGTCAAAAATAATTCGGCATACACCTTGACACCCTGCTTTGAAATTTTCTTAAACGGCACTGGTGTTTTAGGAGAGTGCTATTCTCCGGCATCAATTCCTAACGATAATGTCAAACGAACTTTCACGATAAATTTTATGCCGACCGGTGCTGACACAGATGGTAGGGTTGCTTCTTGGAATTCCAATACTACATCTACAAAATCAATTGGCTTTAATTTATCAAACTGGGATACTGGCTGGTACGTCTATGGTTCAGCAGCAGACACCTACGCTGGCGGTATTGCTTATAACCCGATACTTCAAGCCGCTTATCCTACTTTGGCAGATTTGTATATTGTGGTAGCGCCCTTGATTACAAATTCAGTGGTTATCAACAACATAGCCACAAGCACAGAAGCAATTTCTTTTAATTGGCAATATCATTTAGACAGCGCGACTACTTCAAGCGGCTACTATACAATTTTTCCTCAATTCGCAATTTGGCGGCAGGAAAGCGAGTTTGTGTGGTTCAATTTAGGATATAATTTTGGCACAAATTCACACCCGAATAGCAACATTGCCACTGGCACAACTGCCGGCTTCAATCTTGACGCAGGACGCTTTTATCAAATCAAAGGATTCTATTTGAAATATGATGCTATTGGAGACGGCAGCATCAATGCCTCAACTACGCCCGTTGATAGCAACATTTTTTATGTCAGTTCAACAATGCCGTTCGTTCCAATCATCACAATTCCGACATCAACAATCACCAGCAGCACAATTCAAATCCAAACTACTTGCGACCCTAATAGCGGATTTTTTTCATATTCAATTTGTAGTGTCATCAGATATTTATTTTTTCCAGACGCGGCAGTTCTCAATCTATTTTCGGGATTGACACAACCAATTCAAACAAAGCCACCAATCGGATATTTTACCAGCATCAAAAATGCGCTCACTGGTTTGACTTCAAGCACGCCAGCATTCACAATTGACATTGCTGATGATGACCCAGTAAAGACAACATTTTTCACGCCAATTCGCACTGGCCT
Source organism: uncultured archaeon (assembly GCA_964402015.1). Taxonomy (GTDB): domain Archaea; phylum Iainarchaeota; class Iainarchaeia; order Iainarchaeales; family JAGVWC01; genus CAYOAS01. The sequence continues at coordinate 1,170 of CAYOAS010000163.1, forward strand.
GATATGGATTTTGTGGCTTGCCTTTGCCTTTTGGATTTTCCACAGGTTCAGGCATTTCAACTTTACAAGCCCATAATTTTGCCCTATGATTACATCAGGAATTTTATTGATAATTTATTATTTCATTCAAGCGGTTGAGTAGCCACTCAAAGCGCTGCCTGATGTGTCGCTGCCGGCAGGCATCACAAACGCGATAGCAAACGCAGGCGCATATTTGAGTTCGTTTGATTTGATTTTTCCGGTAGGCACATTCTTGACAATTTTCGGGGTGATGCTTACGATTGAAGCAGCGATTGTGATTTATAAAATCGTGATGTGGATAATCAAAAAAATTCCAACAATTTCTTGATTATCACCCTCGTTGGAAATGTAAATTTTCCTTTGCGAGGTTAAAGAATTGTGCGCTTTTGGTTTGTTCCCGCCCAATCGGCAGGGAATTTCCCTGTTTAAGTTAGGAAAATACCAAATGCTGGGCTTCTGCGCGCTCTAAATGTCGCAGAGGGGGGAAATAGGAATTACAGCACAAGGTATTTCTCACTTCGTTTTTCAACGAGGTGGGAAAAACCATTTCTGCTACAAGGGGGGAAATATGGAATTACCACTGATTAGAGAGGTGGCGCTCTCGTTTCTCTCGTAGTAAAAACAGGCGTTTTTTAAAAAAATCGGACGCATTGACAAAATTTCAATTTTCATTACTATAAAGAAAAGCGCTGGGGAACGAACCAAGAGCCAGCGCTTTTTGTTATCCACTTTTCATTTGCGCGCATTTCTGCTATCATTGACAGGGTACGGAGAATAAATTTTTGCCAGCGCGCAGAAAATCCAAAAATTTATTCTAATTAAGAGCAAAGAATTTCAACACTATGCGTCTATTTCCGCCATTTGATAAAAAAGCCGCGCAAGAAAAATTTAGACCGATACTTGACAAATGGGACAAAAAAAATCCTAATCAGAAAAAGATTTTTTTTATCTATTCGCCAAAACGCCACAAGATGATTAAAATATATTTATGAATTACATTGCGACCACCACTTACAATTACAATGCTTCCGGCACTTTGATTAACGCCACTACTGATTACTCTTATCAAGCAAGTACAACGCCAATGATTTACAATGGTTTTACAGCAGGAGAAATTGTCATTTCTCTTTTTGTTTTTTGGATTTTCTGCTTCCTGATTTTCAATTTTGTAGTCGCAAAATTTTTAGGATTTTTTCAAAAAAAATGAATTACAATATGAATTACAATGATTTTGCCGGTTATCTTTTATTGTTTGTTTTCAGCGCATTTTTATTGACTTTTCTTTTCCGCAGCGTGATTTCAATTTTCACTAATTTAGACAAATGACTATGGAATTTCTAAATCAAATTTTTTCAAATTGGACTGCCGTGATAATGTCTGATACAATTTTATTGACATTTGCTTTCGTCATTTTGGCGTTAATAATTTTAATTTTTATTGACGCTTTCAAATGAGTTCAAGGTCGGGTAGTTTTCAAAAATTTTTTCTATTCAAAATGAAAAAAATAATTGCGATTTCAACCTTTGTTGTTGGGGCGTTAGCGGCATTGCCGGCTTTTGCTTCCAACTACATTGATTTAACCTCCGTATCAAGCACGCAGTTGTTTGCTTACGCAGGCGGTCTTTTCTCTGACCTCTGGGTTTTGATTGCGATTGCCATTGGTGTTCCATTGGCTTTCTACATCATCAGAAAAGTTATCGGACTTATTCCGAAGCGGTAGAATTTCTGCTAATCTTTTAATGCGAGTATCAGGGGGCGTGTTTTTCTACCCTAAAAAAAATAGCGCCCCCCTCTCGCTTTTGAAAAATGCTAAATATAATTACTTTACCGGACAATTTCATTACTGGCGCTTCGTCCAGTATCTTTGCCTATGTCGGACAAATTTTTTCTGATTTTTCAACCTTGGTAGCTGCCATTGTCGGCATTCTTTTGGGCTTGGTAGTGCTTGAAATTGTCGTTGGTATCTTTAGAAAATGAAAAGCCGGCACCTGTATTGGCTTTTGGCTTTTGGCTTCATTGTAGCCCTGTTTTTAGCGCAAAAATTGGCATTGGCAAGCAGCATAAGTCAAACCACTGACGACACCAATTACGCTGTGAGTT
>CAYOAS010000164.1:0-3218 GCA_964402015.1 uncultured archaeon
ATGCAAAAAGCGATGAAATTGTTTTCACGCGCAATACAACGGAATCAATAAATCTGGTTGCATATTCCCTGCTTTGCAATGATTTTTTCAAAAAAGGCGATGAAATACTCGTAAGCAAATTAGAGCACCACAGCAATTTAGTGCCATGGCAGTTTGTCTGCAGAAAGGCGGGAGTGGAATTGAAGTTTGTTGAGCTAAACCATGATTTCACTTTGAACATGAAGGATTTTGAAAACAAACTGGGCGCACACACAAAGCTTGTTGCAATAGCGCACGCGAGCAATACTGTTGCAACAATAAACCCTGTGAAAGAAATTGGAAAAATGGCAAAAGACAATAATTCATTGTTCTTGGTTGATGCAGCGCAGAGCGCTCCACACATGCAATTGGATGCAAAAAAAACAAATGCGGATTTCATTGCTTTTTCCGGCCACAAAATGCTTGGTCCCACGGGAATTGGCGCATTGTACGGGAACAAAAATATTCTGGAGGACATGGAACCGTTTTTGTTCGGAGGCAGCATGATACAGAATGTTTCCTGGCAAAAAAGCAGTTGGGCAAAACTACCGGACAAATTTGAAGCAGGAACACCGCACATTGCCGGGGCAATAGGGTTTGGCGCTGCAGTTGATTATCTTCAAAAGATTGGAATGCAAAAAGTGCGCGAGCACGAAAAAGAACTGTTAAAGCACGCTTTCAAGCGCCTTCAAGATATTCCGGAAATAAAAACATATTGCCCGAAAGACGCGGAAAAACAAGCGGGCATTATTTTGTTTGGGCATGAAAAAATTGAAGCCCACGATTTGGCTCTTGCGCTGGATGAAGCGGCAAACATTGCAGTGCGCAGCGGAATGCACTGTGCAGAACCGCTTGTTTCAAGCATCAACCCAAAAGGCCTTGCAAGGGCATCATTCTACTTGTACAACACGAAAGAAGAGATTGATGTTTTCATTGAAACACTGAAGAAAATAGTCGGTGCGTTCGGATAAATCATTCAGCTATTTCTTCAATGCTTGGCTCAAAGGCTTTTTCCAGCAATTCTTTTGTCGAAATTTGCAGCAAATGAATGTTGTCTCCCCCGCCGCCGGTGACTGTTTCTTTCAGCATTACTTTTTTGTCTATTATTGTGCGCACGCCGAAAATGCTGATTGGCGGAACACCGCCGATTTCGTAGCCAGTGTTTTCAAAAACCTCTTTTTCGCTTGCAATCTTCAGCGATTTCACTCCTGCTGCTGTGCAGAGTTTTTTTTCGCTCACCCTGTCGTTGCCCAAAACAATTGCAAGAACACAGTTTTTGTTTTCATCCGCAAACAAGATTGATTTTATTATTTTTTCGGGCGCACAATTCATTTCCTCGCAAGCCTGCCTGACAGTATGCACTGGCTGCTTGCAGTCAATTATTTTTGCGTTCAGCTTGTTTGCCAGAATAAAATCAGAAAGCATGAAAACCAAAAAAAAACTTGCCAAGAAACAACTAAAAGGCTTGCTGTTCAATCAGCTTTATTTTTTTGGTTTTGCGTGGCTTGCCAAAAGGTTTTCGTATATTGCCACGTCAATGAAGATTTGCGGCAAAAATAGCAGCCAGCTTAAAAAGAAGCCAAAAAGCGCACTGAAAACAAAAAAAGAAGCCAAGCTAGCGCCGGCAATTATGCAAAACAATGCGAAAAAAATTGACAAAAAAAATGCAACAAGCCCGAAAGCGATTGCTGAAACAATGCCTGCGGCAATCCATGCAAGCAATATTTCCAATACCGAGCCTCTTGTCAGTTCCCAGCTTTTTCTTACGGAATCCATTGCTTCTGTTTTTTTTTCAAGAAAAACAATTATGGAAAAGCAATAGCGGGTGCTTGCATAAGCAACAACCAGAAAATATGCGAGAGCCAAGAGAAAGGAAACAAGCACCAGCAGGATAAAAACCGAAAGGTTTGCAAGCAAAAGGTTTTCGCTATGCATGGAAACCAAAAACAATGAAAACAATGAAGCAACTGACACAATCAAAACGCTAAGGCAGGAAACCTGCGCTGCCCGGATTTTTTTGTTCTGGCACCAGACCAGCGAGCACACAAGGTTAACAATTGCTGTTTTGATTAAGCCAATGAATTCTTCCCCGCCAAAAAAGCGCGGGTGCTTTTGCTTTCTTTTCAGGGCAAAAACAATTGCCAAGCCGACAAAATAAAAAGAAACAAAAACAAACAAAACCCGGAATCCAAACGAAACAAGCAATCCAACCAAATAAATGCTGTTTGAAGCGGGAATTCTTTCGGAAAAATTTTGTTGCAGTACCCCAAACAAAGCCATTACTGCACAAAGAGCGCCGTATGGCAACAATATTTTTATTGAATCCTTTGTTTTGAGCCAGTCAAAAGCAAAACTTATTATGCTTTCATAATTCAAATTCATTTCCAACCAATTAATTTAGAAGCAAGGTTATATAAAAAACCCCGACAAAAAAAGCCAAAAAAAAACAAAAAATAGAAAAAAAAAACGGCAAAGTTATTTGCCGTCCAATGGAACGTTTTTTCCTGCAAGGAATGACTTGTGCAATTTTCCAGCCTCTTTCCTTAAGAGTTCTGCTTTGTCTGTTTGTTCCCAAGTAAAATCAGGGTCTTCGCGGCCAAAGTGGCCGTATGCCGCTGTTTTCTGGAAAATCGGCCTGCGCAAATTCAGTGTTTTGATTATTACCGCTGGTTTCATGGAAAAGTTTTCCCGAACCAATTGTTCAATTTTTTCTTCCGGAATCTTGTTTGTTTCAAAGGTATGCACTAAAACAGAAACTGGTTCTGCAACGCCAATGGCATAAGCCAATTGCACTTCGCATTTGTCAGCCAAGCCAGCGGCAACAATGTTTTTTGCAATATATCGCGCCATGTATGCAGCGCTCCTGTCAACCTTGCTTGGGTCCTTGCCGGAATTGTGGCAAACAAAACCGTTTGCAGTAAATGTGTGCGAGAACGGAATGTTCAAATCGTATGTGTGCGCAAATGATGGGAGCTTGCTTTTAAGGCGCGAATAATAATGGTTCAGGTGGTAGAATTCCTGCAGTTTTATGAATTCGGATTCGCCTATTAAAAACCCGCCATATGCCTCTATGAATTCTTTTAATTTTTCGTAAGTCAACTCTTTGGTTGCTTTTCCTTTGTTGCTTCTCGTAAAACGCCCTACCTTGCACTTGTCCAATCTTTGTTCTTTTGTAGGCAGTTTTTTGAACAAAGCAATAA
>CAYOAS010000165.1:0-3175 GCA_964402015.1 uncultured archaeon
CAAGGAGGTTCACACTTATATTTTTTTTCAAAGAAAAAGTGTCAAAGATAGGTTGTCAGGAATATGCCCGATTATTGCAGCTATGAACTCGTTAACAGTCATCTCAACAAAATGTTTCACACCAGCCTTATCTTCATACCAGAATCTGACTCGTTTGCCATCATAGCTGGCTATTCTGCTTTCTGCAACAGCAGGATGCCTTACATACCTGCCAAGGTAACGCATCAACGCTTTTTTTCCCTTGATTCTGTCAGAACAGTTCCTGCTGTTTTCAGAGTCGTTCACATAAAAGCCAACTGAATATTTCTTGAACAGGTAATCAATCAGTGGCTGGTTGCGAATATGTTTTCGCATCATGGTTAAGAGCTGGTATTGCCAAGATTTTCTCAGTGACTTGTAAGGAAAGAAATCCAGTGAAACCCAAGAACCATTGTTCTTGAAGCCACCTTCAGTAACCAGACAATGCAAGTGAGGATAAAACTTCAAATCAGCCCCATAAGTATGCAACACAACAACAATCCCAGGCACTAACTTTTTGCCAAGCTTCCAGAGCATGACATCAGAGATTGTTTTGATGGCACAATCCATATAATCCTTCAACAGGCTTCTATCCTCCTTGAAGTATGACCACAACTCTTCAGGACAAGTCAGAGTGAAGTGCCTATGCACGACATCAAAGGTTTTGCTTGCAACTCTTTCAGCCCACTGGTCAGCAAAACGCTTCCCACAATGAGTGCAAACCCGACTATTGCAACCAAAGTGAATCACTTTAATCTCACTGCACTCAGGACACTGGTATAACCAAAAGCCACGTGACTCATCCTGACAATGCAACATCTTCTCAACTTCAGCCACCTCAACAGAACGAAGCTCACCAGCATGCAAAAACTTGAATACTTCCCAATTATCGTTATCAGAGAAAATAGCATTGATTGATATTTTTTTCCAAACATTAACATTTTTGGTGTCTTTCACAACACCAAAACCGCGCCTGCATATAAGTAGGTGCGGTTACCATATTTATAGAATCAGAAGAATATACTTTATACAACTACGAGATAGGCCCAGGACTCGTTGGTTTGCAGTATACTTGCAAGAGCAAGAAGCCAAGTCTTGAAGAGCTTATTGAAACAGCGCGAGAATTCTACGGAATGTGGAAAAAGAACCCGAAACGTGCTTATTGGGTTTTTGGAAAAAGATTCCTCAAAAACTATAAAGCACAAGAAATGCCTATTGAAGAATTTATCGGGCAATAAAAGCCTTTAAATTCCTTTTTCTGGCTAATTTTCTTGGTTTGAATGGATTTCAAAGAAAAAATTAGGACTGTTCCGCATTTTCCAAAAAAGGGAATAATGTTCAAGGACATTACTACTTTGTTGAAGGATGCGCAGGCGTTGCGTGCTGTGACAGACGAAATGGTTCGCTATTACATAAAAAAGCCTTTTTGTATTGACAAGGTAGTGAGCGCTGAAAGTCGTGGCTTTATTTTTGGCGCCTTGTTAGCGCACGAATTGCACGCTGGCTTTGTTCCACTGCGAAAGCCCGGGAAATTGCCTGCAAAAACCATAAAGCAAGAATTCCAGACAGAATATAGCACTGACGCTTTTGAAATCCATGAGGATGCAATAGAAAAAGGCGACAAATGCATTATTTGTGACGACCTGTTGGCGACAGCGGGAACAAGCCGTGCAGCAATTGATTTGGTTGAAAGGCTTGGCGGGGAAGTCAAAGGCTTATTCTTTCTAATAGAACTTTCTTTTTTGAACGGCAGGAAAAAACTTTCAGGATATGATGTTTTTTCTCTTGTGGATTACGAAAAAGAGGAATGAATGAAAAAATTTATTTAGTGGTTGAGCCTATTATTGTTGATGCCGGAAAAAGCGAGCCAGAATTTTGATGATTTTACTGCTGATTCCTTGCTTGACGAGTGGCAGTGCGAAACATTTTTTTGCGTTTCAGTGTCAAAAGACGGAAAAACAACAAAGTACGAGAGCAAAAATTATGGCGAGTTTGAAAGGATTGTTGCGGATTCTGCAATCAGCTGGGTAAACTGTTGCGTGAACAGCATTGAAAAAGAAATTCCAGGCATTGCAAAAAAGTTTGGTTTCAAAAAAACGCTCTTGCAGGAACTATTATTGCACAAAACATCAGCATACCTTGACATGGAAACAGAATTAGGCTTGCTGTTGCCTGCAATAAAAGTGAGAAACCTGCAAGTAAATATCTCCCCGATTTTTGTAATGATAAAAAACAATCTTGTCCTTTCCGTGCACAACCGAAAGGTAACGCGCTGGATTCGATTTTTTAATTATGCCGAAACATTCATGAAAAAAATTCCGTTTGAAATACCGCGGGAAGACAAAATAACAATGGTAATGCTGCGATTGCTCGATAAAAATGACGAAAAGAATTTTGAAAACCTGCGCATTATAGAAGAAGAAGGAGACAACATAAACAAGCTGTTGATTGATTCAAAATCGCCAAGAGAAAAAATCGGAAAAGAAATATACAAAATGAAACACGCGCTCATAAGCTATTTGGGCGTGCTCTGGTCGTCAATGGATGTATTGAATTCCCTGCGCTATGGCGACAGCGATTTAATAACAGACAATTCCGCGCTTTTAAAAGAATTTTCAGTGCTCGCAAACGAATTGACAAGCCATATTTCGCTGACAGAACACATGAGCGAAGTTCTCGCATCCGGCCTGGAGGTATTGCAAAGCATTTACAACAACCAATTGCAGATACTAAACAACCGCTTGTCGCTTGTAATTACTTGGCTCACTGTAGTGGGAACAGCAGTATTAGTTCCAAACACTCTTGCAACAATTTTCGGGATTCCAAGCATTAGCGAACACATTGGCTGGATTGAAGTGGTTACAATACTGGTTGCTTCGACAATAATCAGCGCGCTCATATCTTATTGGGCAATAAAAAAAATTATTCCAAAAAAAATAGAATAAATTTGCTGTTTTTAAAAATCCAGCACAATGGCTCGCTTTCAAAATCCAGCCATAAATTTTGCTTTGAAACCAACGCGTTCCGGCAAGAATCCAGCGCGGAAACTTTATGGCAACCGTTGATTGCCGGAAAAAACACAAGTTTTTATTGCAGTCTACATATTACCTATCTTTGACACTTTTTCTTTGAAAAAAAATATAAGTGTGAACCTCCT
>CAYOAS010000166.1:0-3132 GCA_964402015.1 uncultured archaeon
TTGCGGATTTTTTTTCTTCTTTTTTTGCCATAAAAATCATTTTTCAATTTCGTTTTTTTTTGTTTATTCTGTTTTGTCCAGCATGTAAATTCCGTCTTGGAAAATCCTCTTGTCTTTTCCGCCGCGCACGTGTGAAGCATTTTCTATTCCTGCTGCTGTCTGGCCAACGTCCTCTTTGTTGTGGCCAGTGACAATTATTTCTTTTCCTTTTACCAGGACTTTTGTTTCGCCGAAAATCCTTGCTTTTCTTGCCTTTTTTTCCCCGCCAAAGTTTCCAATTTCGACAAAATTTCCCTTTACAGTCACTGTCATTGGAAAGTGGCTGTAAACAACTGAAAGCTTGTACTCATATTCTTTATGCAATCCGGCAATCATGTTTTTCAAATGTGCCTCGACAGAGTTCAGTATCGCGTTTATTTTTTTAGTGCTTTTTTCCGCGCGCAGGATTATTGCATTGTCATTTTTTTCAAAATCTATTTCTTCCGCGTGAAATAGCCTTTCGTTCTTTTTTCCGCCAGAGCTTATGCTGACCTTGTGGCCGTCGATTACGGCTTCAATTCCCTGCGGCAATTCAAGTTTCCTTTCAACGCCCTTCATAAAAATCACTTTTTACTCAGTAAATGAGTGCCAGCAGCCTGCCTCCAATGCCCTGTTCTTTTGCTTCCTTGTGTGTCAGCACGCCTTTTGGCGTTGTAACTATCAATATTCCAATGTCCCTGCTTGGCAAATATCTTTTTTCGAATTTTTCAAACCCGTCTTTTGAAACAGCATACCTTGGCTTTATTGCCTTGCAATCGTTTATTTTTCCTTGCAAGTTTATTTTGTATTTGCCTTCCCTTTTGTCATCAATGAATTCAAATCCTGAAATATAGCCGTTGCGCTGCATTACCTTGAGTATTTCCCCTAAGAGCTTTGACGCTGGCCTGAAAACGCATTCGCTTTTTACTGCGCCGTCAGCGTTCTTTATGCAAATGAGCGCATCCGCAATCGTGTCGTTTGAAGCCATTCATTCACCTTTCCAAAAAACATTTTTTTCATTAATTGTATTTCCTGAATCCAAGCGATTCTGCATTGTCCTTGAAACAGCGCCTGCAAATCATCAATCCATACTTTCTAATCATTCCCTTGTGAGTGCCGCAAAACTTGCAAGTGAATTCCCTTATCTTTTTTGACCTTACTTTTTTCTCGTTTCCTTTTGGAGAACCCATTTTCATCAACTCACTGAAACTCTCTCGCAAAAAGTTTAACTTTTTGCGTTCATGCGAGAGAGTTTCATTTTATTTCCGTGTTAAATTTTTTTTTCAAAAAATCAACAGCATCATTTTTAGAAACCACGTGCTTGCTTGAAACCCTTGTCTTCAACAATTTCCTTCTCTTAACCCTGTAGCCGCGCCTTTCAAGCGAAACCAAAACATCAAAACCCCTGATTCCCAATTTTGGGTCATATTTTACCCCCGGCATGTCAATATATTCGTGAATTCCAAAGCCGAAATTGCCCGCATTGTCAAAGCTTTTCGCGCTTATTGAACCGCCCTTTGCAGCGAGCGCGTCTTTCAAAAACGCTTCGGCTTTCTTTTTTCTCAATGTAACCTTGCATCCGATTGGCAATCCTGGCCTTAATCCCCAGGTTGGAGCCTTTACCTTGCACTTTGTCTGCACTGATTTGACGCCGGCAATCTTTTCCATAATCGTTTGCGCGCGCTTGAGTTCGTCTCCAGACTGCCCCACGCCCATGTTTACTGTAACGCTCGCAATCCGAATTTGCCTCATGCCATTTTCTTCAGCCATAAAAAAAACCTTCAGAACTCTATTGCACTCTTTGCCTCTCCGATTACAAAAACATTCTTTGCAACTGTCATAAAATTTTCTTTTTCAGATTCAAGCGTTATCAGTTTTGGCCTTTGCATTGTCGAAGCTCCGACTTCCCCTACTTTTGCTGTTTCGCCAACGTGCTTTCCGCCGACAACCAGTGCCATATTTCCCTTTTTTAATTCCAAAACCTTTACAAACTTTCTCGGTAATTCCAACAATATTGAGTCGCCAATTTTTGCTTTTGCAAGCGCGTCCTTTTCCGTTACAGTGAAAGTATTTCCGTCGTTGCAGACAAGCTGCATAGTGTTCTTTTTCAGCATCTTTTTCCCGACAATCCTGCTTACCTTCTGCTGTTTTTCCGCAAACTTTATTTCCTTTGCCTCAAGCCTTCCCTTTTTGTCAAAAATAATCCTGTAAGCCTTTTTTGTTTCCGCAAATTGCACTACATCAAACAAGCCAATTGGAAAATCAACAGTTTTTCTCTGCACTCCATTGACGCTGACCTTTCCCGCATTGAGAATTATTTTTGCCTCTTTGAGATTTTTTGCTGCCTTTAACAAGTCTCTTAAAACAAAACCAAGCGCGACTGCTTCCTTCTCATTGTGGGGTCCAGGGCTTGTTTTTATTGTCCACTTCAAGTCCTTTCGCTCCAAAAACTTTGCCTTGCTCGCAGCAATTCTTTTCAATGTATTTTGTCCGCCTTTGTTTGCCATTATTTCACCTGCACCATTTCGTAGGCGCGGTCCGAAATACGTCGAACCATCTTCGATGGTTCATAAGTATTCTTTGCACCTTTCTTACACATTTTAATCGCTTTCACTGTTTCACCTTTTCAACGCTCTTTTTTTCAATTGCTTTTTCCCCAGCCCAAATATCCTCTTTTTCTTTCTTTGCAATTTCCTTTCCGGTTTTTTCCGGTTTTTCTGTTTTCTTTCCGGCATTTCCAGTTTTTGCTTTTGCCTTTCCGCCAAAACGCCTGTCATCTGTTTTTTCCAATTCAACAATCATAACGTTCGAAGCCCTGATTGGCAGCATTTTTTCTTTGCCATCGGATTTCTTCCTTGAAATTTTTTCCACAAAAACAAATCCCCTGTTGTAATCCACGCGCATTACTTTTCCTTCTTTTTTCTTATGTCCGCCGCGCATTACCTTTACCCTGTCCCCGCTCCTTGCTGTAAGAGAGCGCTTGCCAGTTTCCTTCCTTAATTCCTTGCTCAAATGGCAAACACAAAGGTTCTTGCGCAAATGAAGCGCGAGATTCCTCACAAAATTCCTCTGCTTTCTCGGACTTTTTGAAAAAATTTTCATAAACAACACATT
>CAYOAS010000167.1:0-3116 GCA_964402015.1 uncultured archaeon
TTGGCCAAAGATTTAGGCATAAACCTAATCCCTAAACCTTGAGGAGTTACGGTTTGAATCTTCTCTTTTGGAGAATGAAGCAAGCACATAGTCAAAGGCTTTAATCAAAAAAGAGCCAGAACCGCACGCCAAATCTAAAACTTTAATGTCTTTTGCGTTTTTATTTTTCAGGGCTTCTTGAACAGTATTCCGAACAATATAATCCACAATGTAAGTCGGAGTGTAATATATTCCTTGTTCTTTTCTGTGTGCTTGTCCGTCTTTTAATTTTGCTTTTCCAGATTTTGTTTGCTGTAATATTTTTCCTAAATATTGTTCATATACTTGTCCTAAAACATCAGCGTCAATTCCGTCTTTTCCAAATTTGTAAAAGTATTGTTTGTCTTTTGATTCATATAAATATTCAATCAGAGTTTTTATGATTGCTCCGTCAATCTCAATTTTATCACAATCATTGTCAGAACCAACTGCGAACAGTCCGCTGTTATAAATTTCGTTGTATTCATGGAAAAACTTTTTGAGTTTAGGATATGATTCATCATGGGGCAAAGTCGTTATCTCTTTTAGAGAAAGATTATTTGGGTTTATTCCTTCATCTTCACACATTCTAATGAAAATCAAGCGGTCAATTACTCTTTGAACTATTTCCTCTTTTTCATTCAGGTCGTATTTTGCAGAGTATTTTTTTTCTATATCTTCAACAATTAGTTTTCTGGCATTCATTAAGTCTTCAAGCAATATTTTGTCAATAGCAACCCTTTTTTTTAGCCTGTTTTCGTCTTCAGCCAGCCTTGCAGTTGCTCCATTTTCAAAGTTTTGTTTTGATAATAATAGTAGTTTTTGAATGTCTTCAAAATAATCCTCTGGTTTTCTAAAAATCCTGAAAGTCTGTGTTGTTGCCCCTTCATATTCAACACAAAAAAACTTCATTTCCTCAAAGTTTGTTGAAACAGCAAAAGGAATCCTTTTTGATAGAGCATAGGAAACAACCTGTTTGTCGGCTTCTTTTTCTAAAGGTATGCCGACTTTTTTTGCTTCCAAGTAGAAAACAGTTCGTTCGCCAATTTTGAACGCATAATCAGCAATACCACGTTTTTCTCCTCTCCGTGCCGAAGTTCGTTTGTCAAAATCCTTGTTAGTCCAACCTAACAAGGCAGATAATGGCTCAATCAATTTGGTTTCAGTATCTGCTTCAGAACCTTGCCGATACTTGTCATAATTAGCCCGAAAATCAGCAACCAAGTCTTTAATTTTGGCTTTTAATTGCTCCGTTGAATCCATGCTTATTTTTAGAGAAAAAGCCTATTTAAAGCCAATTTAGAATTTACGTGCAAGTTTCATAATTTACGTGCAACCTTGAATTAACGTGCAAGGCTCTAACGCCCCTGAACCTTTAAATAAAAGGCGACAATAAGTTTAAAACTTTGAATTTTTCGGCAATTGAAGTTCTATAGCGATTGAAGATTTATTTTTTCTTATTTGTTTGCAAGCTTTAGTATTCTTGAAACGAGAATATCAAGGCCTTGTATGTTTTCGAAAAAATTTAGTTGGACATTTTCTGAAACTTCTTTGGATTCCTTTTTTAAGCCAGCTGTTTCAAAAGCCGTGCTTAGGCAGAAAGAACCTATTTCCAAATCCTCAAAAGCCCTTTTGAATTTTGCACTTTGAAATTTCCATTTTTCCAACTGTCCCAACAAAGAGTTAAATTCGGCTTTTTGCTTCCAACCAACGCCAAAAAGCGTTTCAGCTTTTATATTATCAGAAATATACTCTAACTCTTTGCCTTTAAGGTTGACGCCTTCAATTCCAAGAATATTCAATTTTAGGATTGGGTGGCGCTCTTCTACTGCAAATAGTTTCAAATCTACTTTAACACCTGCTTTTCCCAGAAATGCAATAGACTCCATAAAAATATTTTGTATCTTTAGCCTTTTTCTTACAAATTCAGCAAGAAGTTTTTGTATGCCATTGGACTTGCGAAGCTCTTGTCTTATTTCACGAATCCTTTTAAGCAGCATTTGTCTTTTAGCATCTGCCCCAATGCCAGTGCCAACTTTTTTTTTCACTGCGTCCAAAACAAAGTTTGTTGTTCTGTCTGTGTCAACTCTAATGGGCCTGCCAAAGCAAGGCAGATAGCTGTCCTTAAATTCTCTTCTCATCAATCTGTCCTGATTTTTCCTCATCAATTACACATTGAAATGAAACAGAATTAAACCTTTTTGTAAAAGAAACCCTGAAAAAGGAAATTTGGCAGGGGGAAGCTATAAAAATACTATCACATTACTCTTTATTGAAAAAAATTTTGTTTTCTTTAGTGGTTTTTTTGGCGGAGAACAACATTCTTGAGAAAATAATTGCTACTTCTGGCGACGAATTTTATACGCCGATTCCGCAGGGATACAAAACCGGGAAGACAAAGTTTGTTGTCATAACCGGCAGTGTAATGAGCGGGATTGGAAAGGGAACTATTTCCAGCAGCTTGTGCCATTTGCTGCAGTATTATGGCTTGAATGTCGAGCCAATAAAGCTCGAGGCTTATCTGAACGTTGATGCAGGAACATTGAATCCTTTCAGGCATGGAGAAGTTTTTGTTTTGGATGATGGAACTGAAACAGATTTGGATTTGGGGACTTATGAAAGAATGTTGGACAAGAATTTGGAAAAGGATAATTTTGTCACTTCGGGCAGGATTTACCAGACAATAATAGAAAACGAGCGCGCTGGCAAATACCTTGGAAGAGACGTGCAGTTTATTCCGCATGTTACCGGCGAAATAAAAAAGGTTTTGCGCGAGCTTGCAGTCAACAAAAAAGCCGATGTTATCATGATAGAAATCGGCGGAACTGTCGGGGATTATGAAAACATGTTTGCAATGGAGGCAATCCGCGAATTGAAGTATGAGGAAGGCCTGGGCAATGTCTGCATAATTAATATTACTTATATAATGCAGCCAAAGTCATTGGGCGAGCACAAGAGCAAAGCAGCACAGCTTGGCATAAAAAAACTAATGGAATTGGGATTGCAGCCAAATATAATTGTTTGCAGGAGCGAAACCCCGATTCCTTTGAAAATAAAGGAAAAAATTTCACTCAACAGCAATGTGCCGATAGAAAACG
>CAYOAS010000168.1:0-3053 GCA_964402015.1 uncultured archaeon
AAAAAGATTTATTTTCTATTCAAAATTGGAAAACGGAGAATGCCGCGATTATTTCAAGGTAATAGACAAAAAAACCGGTGAAGTGCTTGTTGACCAGGCAATTGACAGCATTGAACAAACTCCGGACGGCGTGCGCGTAAATACTGCTGATGGAAAAAGCCACGATCTGGGCTTCAGCGTCGAGGACGGCAGGCCAATAATAACATACAATGGAATTCCAGAAACATTACAGTCAGCACAAGGGTCAAACGGGGCTTTCTGGTATGACCCTGAAAAAGGCCAATGGTATGCAGAAAACGCACAATTATTGCCATTGCTCGAAGCATTCAAAAACAAAGGCATATACACTCAAGCAAACCCCAACGGCACAGTTAACTCTGTTCCGGGCGGCAATCCCTTGAACATCAACATTGGCCAAGGAAACGATTCCGGCTTCAACCTTCCATCACTGCCGGAAAACCCGCTGGCATTGTTGGCTTACCTAGCCAGCCTGGCAGCAGCAATTTTTTTAGCAAGAAAAAGCCTTGCAAAAAAAACAGTTTCCTGAAAACAAGAAAAATCTTTTCGCTTTTTTTTTAAGCAGCTTTTTTCTTTTGCCAGCCTGCCAATTCTCTGCGCTCTGTCCTGATTGAAGGAAGAAAATCTTTTTTTGTAGTGCCTGAATACAATTTTGTTCTTTTTATGCCTTTTTTGTTTTTGTCAGCAATATAACTTGGACTTTTTAGTATTTTGTCGTTTATCCACGAAACCGGCCTCGCAATCTTTCCTAACAACCAAGAGCCAACCGCAAACGGCAATGCCACAATATCCTGAGCCAAATAAAACGGTCTCCACCAAAGCTTGTTAGCCAAACCCGCGTTTCTCTTGCGCTGCCCCCAAGGCTTTTTCAGTTCGGCTTCTGCTGCAGCAATTGCGTTTTTATGCACAGCAGTTCTTTCCTGTGCTATCCGCTCAGCGATTTTAGCACGCTGCCTTCCTGCCCTCTCAGCCTCAAACCTAACATAATCTGGCTTGTCCCATTTTTCGTTCCAAGAAATTTTGCCCCAAAAATCAGTGTATTTTTTTATTTCTTCCCCAGAAACATTTTTCCACCCCGCTGCATCCTTTGGCATGTTTTCTGGCAACTCAGTCCAACCAGTTTCTCTTGGCTGGACTGGCTCGTGTTCTTGGATTCTTCTCCCCCCAGCGCCCGCATCAACAACCAGCCGAGTTGTGCCGCCAGGCTCTTCCCTCAATTGGACGTTTGTTCCAGCTTCTCGCGTAACCTCAAGAATTGGCCTCTTGACATGGATGGGGATTCTTTGCCCCTCAACATTAAGCTTGGTTGCAACTCCATGGTTTCGAAAACGCGTTCCACTATGCAAAGCATTCTTTCTTGGCGCCATAAAAATCAAATTTTTTTTTTAAGATTTTATATTGTTACTGTGCGAGATTTTTTCTTTCCAAAGCTTTTCGGATAAACCTTTTTCGACCTGACATTAAAGCCCTGCTCTACCGCAATGTCTATTCCTGGCCTTTTAACGTTGACTCCGAATCTTTGCCCTTGAATGTTTGCTTTTATAGCTTGTCCCTTATTAGTCCATTTTACCTGCGGTTTTGGCTTTATTGTTCTGGCTTTCGGCATTCTTCTTCCCCCATGGCGTTTCAAAAAACTAAAACGCTTCAACCAAAATAAATGGTTCTGAACCAGTTTATTAACCTTTTGCAATAGAATAGGCTGCAAAGCTCACTGGCAAAAGTATTAGCGCGTAGATTAGGGCTTTTTTCCTGTTGCCCTCTTGGTTGGCAATAAAAAAAGAAGCCAGCAAAGCATATTCAAAAATGTAAATCTGGTTTGCAAGCATTGCGGCGTCAAAAATGCTTTTCTTGTCCGCCGGGCTCAAGCCGATTCCCAAAGAATTTATCGAGGAAAAATTCATTCCCTGAACCAATCCAACCAGCAAACCCAAAATTGCCGGAACCAACAAGCCGCCTGCAAATAACAGAGTGTATTTTTCAATCACCATTGTTGCAGAGCGCTCGCGCAAAATTCCCTGTGTTTCAAGAATATCTTCTGCAGCATCCTTGAAAGTTTGTGACATGTCTGCACCGCTTTTGTAACCCAGAATAAGCAAATTGATTGCCCTGTCAATTATCCTGCTCTTGCAGCGCTGCTTTATGCTTTCAAGCGCTTGTTCTACTGGCGCGCCTTTTTTTATCTCCAAAAAAGCAAAATCAAATTCCCTGCTCAACAAACCGTAATCCGCGCCCGCAATATACTTTATTATTTTCTGCAATGCAGTATTGCGCGGGAAAACGCTTGCCTGCAGCAAAACATCAGGCACAAGAAGCTCTTTTTTCCTTTTTTTCTGCTCAAAAAGAAAGGCATGAAAAAAATATCCCAGCAATAAAGGCAAAAAAAAAGCAATAATGCAAAACAATGCCGTGAAAAACAGCATTGCGTTTGCGAGCATTGCAATCGCAAGCGCAAACAAAGATGCTGCAGCGCCAAACAGCAAAGAATCAAGAAAAAAACTATTTATTCCTTTTTTGTAATTGTTCTGCCGCAGCACTTCCGCAAAATCACTTATTTTTTCCTTTTCAAAAAACAATTCCACGATTTCCGGCAAGCAAACCAAAAAAAGAGTCCGTGGATTTGCTTAATAACAATCCATAAAAACGTTATTTGACGAACAAAACGCCAGGCATTTCCCTAAACGCAATGTCGCCGGTTACAAAATTACCATTGTTTTCTTCGGCAAAAACATAGCCCACTGCATCAAAAAAACTGAAGTTCTTTTTTTTATTTTCGTGCCTGAACCTGACTGCTTTGATCATGGTTTCCAATTCCACTGGCTTACAATAAAAAACGAGTGTTCTTAGCCAGTATTCAGCGATTCTTTCTCCATGTTCGCGCAGCAAGATGCCATAAAATTCAGCCATTGTTGTGTAAGGGATTACAAAAGCAGAATTTATAAAGCGGGCGAAATCGGCATTTCCTTTGCTTACCTCCACTAACACATATAGATAACTGCGCAGCTTATTGCCCACATGTTTATATAGTTCTAAGTTCT
>CAYOAS010000169.1:0-3045 GCA_964402015.1 uncultured archaeon
CACCAGTCCCCGATTTTTCTACTTTCCTTCTATGAATTTCATCCACCAAAATCTTAGGAAGATTAACGGAGATATCAGCAAGTGGCGTAAAAGCTGGCTTTTTTATCATATATATTAGATATCAATTAGATATATATTTAAATAGATGGGCATATTAATTAGTTAATAGCAAATGTATTATGTAAATAACAAATGGTGGTAAAATGGATTTACGAGAAATTAAAGGAAAACAAATTGCCTTAACAAGGCAGATTAAACAGGTTGAGGACGGCTTTGCTGTCCAGAGCCAGAATAGTAAGAGGTTTTATTTTGTTAATGAAAGAGGAGAGTGTAATTGTCCAGATTTCCAAAGCGGGATAAATTTTAGGATAGCCAAAGATTAACCAAACCGATTCTGCGTAAATATTCCAAAACTTGTGTAAGTAATACCCAACTTTAAGGATTATTTACACAAAGCCGGCGCTGTAGGCTTTGTGTAAGTAATGGCTTTTGTGTAAGTATTCACAAACTTGTGTAAATATTCAGTTGTTTTGAGTGCCTCGCCCGAATAGGTAGCCAATTAAGGCAGCAAGAATCCAACCGTTTGATTCTGTCGATAGTTTTCCGCCCAAATTTAGTAAAAGCATTGTTATCAATATTGCAAAAACAAGTATGGTGGTTGTTTGCATTCTCGCTTTAGATAATTCATGCCAGCGTTCCATTAGCATCTTAACAAACTTGTTTTTTTCAAGTTCACGCAAAATCTCGTTAACGCTTTTGGCATCATCTTTTTCCATATTAACCCCCCTTAATTTTTGCTAATACACGATAACACTCTGTTTCTGGTTCAATCTTGTTTAAAGGAACACTATTTCCACAACGGTTACAATAAAACTTTCTGCTTTTTTGTATTTTTTCCCATTCTCCGTTTGAAAGCAAAAAAACACTAACTGCGTTATCTTCCGTGTTTAAGTCTTTTGTTATTTCTTCAAAAAGAAAAAAATGGCGGTAGTATTTTTCAAACTTAACACAGACAATTTTCCTATTAAACCATTCAGCATTCATCTAAATCCTTTGGTTTGAACTTGTAACCGCATTCACAAGTTCCTTCGACTTTTTCGGGTTTTCTGTCTGTTCGGTGGCTTCCTTTTCCGGTTGTTCCTTGAACGGCGTAGGTTTGTTGAAATCTTGGAAACCATGAAATTTCATTAAAATTGTGTTTTCATTGCTTTCCCATTCATTAAGGAAAATTGGCGGTTTTATTTCTTCTTTTTTTGGGGGTTTAAATGTGTTATAATAGCAGTATGCGATTACAATTACCTTTGATTCCGCCATGTATGGATTCAAAGAGGAATCTTCATTTTCTTTAGAAGAATATGTTTCAATATCTAAAAACAAATGCCCCATTTTACTCAACCATTAAACGCTTTCGCATATTCTATTTCAGTTCCTTTTGGAACCAATTCCTCAAACGCTTTGGGTTTTTCTGTGTGTATTGGTATTAGTTTTTTTGGTTTTATTGTTTGGATTATTTCTTTTAGTTCTAGTGCGTTCGCGTGTCCAGAGCAGTGTACAAAGTTGTATGGCAAATTGTAGTGTTTTAGCCAGTTTTTCATTCTTTCTTCGCTTATTGTCATTTCTTCGTTGAAGGGTTCGCACATTGAGTGGATGTATTGGCTGCCTGTGTTGGGTTGCAGGTCTACGAGGTCGTTGAAGTCGTAGAAGCTCATTCTGATTATGATTTCTTTTTGTTTTTGTTTGATTTCTTCTGCGGTTATCTTGTTGTCTAGGGCGAATAGTTCTTTCATCCATTTTCTTGCATAGTCTTTTTCGCAACCAGTGCCTGAGCCTCGCTTGTCAAAGTAGATTAACAGATTTTCGTCAGTTATGTTTGGGAGGTCGATTAAGTGTTTTAGTTCTCTTATTAGGTAAGCGTCTTTTAGTCCAATTGCAAATTTTCGCTTGTTTTCTTTTGCTATTTCGTAAAATGTTTTGAATCGGGTTAAGTCTTTGTATGCGTAGTCAGCAATTACTAGTTCATTGCATTTTGCTATTATTTCGTGGCTTCTTGACTTGACCATTTGTTCTGACTGGTTTTCTACCTCGTTTATTCTGGTGCCTTCGCACAGCATTAAGTCAATGTCCTCTTTTTCCAGTTCTTTCAGCATTTCTTCGGTTAAATAGCCGTAGGTGCCGTGTTTTCTAAGGTCCCCTGAATACAGGATCGTGCCCTCTGAGGTGTAAACAAGGTAACTCATTGCTCCGGGAACAGAGTGATCGACAGCAAAAGGCTTGACCTCTAAATTCCCAATCTTGAATTTTTTTCCTGATTTAACGATATTCCAGTTTCTTTCAATTGGTGGTTCGCCTCTCTTCAAAGCAGGTCTTCTCTTATAATTATAAACTTCAGCGTCAAAGGTTGGTGTGCCACATTCTTGGATTGCTTTTGCCATTGCAATGGTAATTTCACTAGCATACAATGGAATTCTTTCGTCAACAAAAGAGATGTTTGCAGAATGGTCAAAGTGAACGTGCGACAATAAAATTCCGTCAGATTCCACTTCTTTGTGAATTGGAAAGCCGCCAATTTTAAGTAAATCGGTTCTATAAAAACCCTTTAATTCTTGGGGTGAGGGAATCAGGTTCAAGTCTAAAAAGTCGCCCAAACCATTCCCGACCCTGGGTTTCAAGTATTCTTCAAAGTATTTGCCATATTCGGAATAATTTAATCCAAAGTCAAAAAACAGCTTAGTGTCATCAGCTTCTAACAAAATCTTGTTGCCACCAACAGTATTAAGACCGCCAAAAAATTTGAGTCCCACAATCACACCTTTTTGAAAGCTTTCGCATTAGGGGTCAACTGAAAAATCCCTCCATCCTTATCTACTAAAAAGAAGTGTATTTTAGTGCGTTTCCTAAATATTTTGAGGCAGGTTTTAGTTTTTCCTTTGTCTAAAATTTTATCACGAAAATAATTATCATAGGGAAATGCAACGCCATACTTGCCATGTTTTTGTTTCATTCTCAAAGCAATCTGGCCAATCACAGTAGTAAACCAATCATACC
>CAYOAS010000170.1:0-3027 GCA_964402015.1 uncultured archaeon
ACAACAACTGGTTCTTTTGCACGTTTTATCCTTCTTTTGATTTCTTTTGTAATACTGAAAGAACATTTTCTCTCTATTTTTTTTAGAGGAGTATTCTCAAAAGTAAAATATGCTAGGTTGGTAACAATCCTCTTTTTTTTCCTTTGTATCTTACCATAGTCGACAAGACTTTTGTTTGTGGGGCGTTTTTGCCTTCCTTTGCCATAAACAGGCATAAACTTACCTTATAATAGTTTCAGCTCTTTCGTGAATTTGTCAATCTTGCTTTCTTCCGCTGGCCCGATTCCAAGCGCTGTACTGCTGCCGCTTTCTATTTGCGTCAATCCAGCGTCTTTTATGAGCGCGCACGGCAATTCTCTTTTTGCGCGATTGAACAATTCCAGCAATTCCTGTTCGGAACCAACCTTTAAAACGATTTTTTTCATTCCCTGCGCTTTCCATTCATCAACAATTTTTTTGTCTGTTTTTTCCATTGCCATTATGGAAGCGTGCGCGCTTTGGGTAGCAATTTTTCCCTGACCCATTTTCAGGTCTTTTCTTACTATTATTGCCTGTTTCAGTTCCATTTTTTACATTCCTCTTACTATTTCTGCGGTTTGTTTCATTGCTTTTATAAATAAGCAGTAGTTTTTTTCTCCAAGCAGTCTTCTGTAAAGCCAATCATAATACTGGATGCTAATTTCAGCAGTTTTGCGGTCAATGCTTACTAGTTCGCCCGGATAGGCGTGCATTTCCCTTTTTATTTCTTCAAACCGGTTGATTGCCTTTCTGGTTTGGTCTATTTGTTGTTTGGTTGGATTTCTTGCTTCAGATAATATCTGTTTTTGTGTTTGTATTAGCCGCTCCATTATTTTTTTTGCTTCTTTTTTTGGGATTGGTTCAACGCTTGCAGTCCCTATGCGGATTTCTTCCAAAAAAAGCTTTTGAATTAATTTCTTTTTTGCTTCAGGCAAATCCATTGCGGATGTTGCTTTTTTTGCCATTTGTATTGTGAGCATAAATCTTGCTGCTTTTTCTCCTGTTTCTAACTGCAAAGCCGAAAATTCTTTTTTTAAATAATCTTTAAGGTTCAGAGAATGTAGCGTTTTCTTTTCAGTCAATTTCTGTGCCTTTTTTTGTTCATTTACTATTCTTCGCACAATATTTCTTTTCTGCATTTTGCTTGGCCGCCTGTGGTTTGGTACTCTGGTGTTGTTCATTTTTCTTTCACCATTTTTTTGTAAAATAATCCTAATCATTTTTGGCGGGGTTTGTGCATGATTGCTTTGTTTGGGGCGGCAGCTGTCTTTTAAGGCAGTGGTATGATGCGATTATCGGTGGTTTCTTCAGTTTGTATCTTCCGCGGCTGATTTTTTCAATTATTTTATGTTGTACCAATCTTCCAATGTATGGGGGGGAAATGCCTATATTTCCCATTTCCGAGCTTTTTATTATGTCTTTATCTAACTCGCAAATTTTTGAAAAACAAATTATGTCAATGTCTGATGCTGTTCTTAATTCGTTATTCAGCCAAGGCTTGCCAAGTTCGAGAGCATCCTTGAGTTTGCTTGTAACTAATTCGGCAGTTATTGTTCCGTTTTCGATGTAGCTTGCGCTTGCAAGGCACTGAACCAGATAAGGGTATCCCTTTGATAATTCATGGACTTTTTTTATTGCATCATCCGCCCATTTTGTGTCGCTGTCTTGCACTGGCTTTTCAAGAACTTCTTTTGTTTCTTCCAGATTAAACTCGCCTATGTTGAAAGAAGCTCCTGAGAAAATTCTTGCTATGGGGGAATAATCATCAGTGAGTCTTGTTTCAAATTCAATGCCCCCAGATACAACAAGCAAAACAGGGGTGGCGTTTTGCTCTTCAACTATGGATTTGAGTTCCCCAAGCGCCTCTACTGATAAATGGTCTGCGTCATCTATGGCAGCCAATATAAAATCGACATTTTGAATATTTCTTATTATTGACCGCCATTTATAAAAAGGGGTTTTTTGGTTCAACTCTTTGCCAACGTTTAGTTCTATGTCTCCAATTTTTGCAGACTTTATATTTTTTGCCGCTTCAGTCATCTTTTGTAAAAAATTTCTTTTGTTTTCTATTTCTTCGAGCAAGCTTTCTGTTATCATTTGGTACAGTTCAGAATCCGACGTAGTTTTTGCCAAGCGCCTGTAAATTGTCAATATATTTTTTTCTTCTTTTTCTGGGTCAGCAAGGCTGATAATTTTGTTTACTAAAGAGGTTTTACCGACGCCGCGGTATCCAAATATCAGAATACCTCCTGATTGCCTCTGTTTTTTTGCTTTTTCAATTCTTTCTTCGGCTATTTTCAATATGTGTTTCCTACCCCCAAAATAGTGCGGTTTTGCCGGGCTTTGCGGGTCATAAGGATTAGTCATAACAAATAATAATTAATAAATATTTATAAACGTTTCTATACGTTTATTTGGCAATTAACATATTATAATAAAGCCGAATAAGCCTGGCTTCACACCCCTAGAAAAACTGCTCAAAGGAATTCTTCTGTTTCTTTTTCTTCCTTGTTTTTGCCTTCTTCAAAATCGAGTGCGGCTTTTTCCAAGGACATTTCGTGCCTGCTTTCAAGGCTTTTTCGTTCGCGCACCTTGAAAAAAACAGGATAGTTGACAGCTTCACCAACAATCAATGCTTCGCCGACGCGCAGGCTTGTAATCATTTCCAGGCTTTTGCTGTCCAGGCTTTCGCTGCTCTCCCCAATGTGCTTTAAATCGTATGGGTTTGTTATTCGCAGAATAATGTGCGTGTTGCAGTTTGCCAGCGTTGTCGTGTCCAATTGTATCGGCCTTTGGGAAATAATGCAGATGCTTGCGCCGAATTTTCTTCCTTCCCTTGATATTGTCCTTATGATGCTCCTGCTGATTGCTGTTTCAGCGCTTGCCTTTTCGGGAATAAAATTATGGGCTTCCTCTAAAATAATTGTGAATGGCGGCAGGCGCTTTTGCCTTCGTTCATTGAACAATTTCTGGCCCAAATAAGAAACAATTATTTGTTTTTTCCTGACA
>CAYOAS010000171.1:0-3026 GCA_964402015.1 uncultured archaeon
TTAAACCAACTTCCTTTAACTCGCCTATTTTTGATTCATCATATTCAGCAATAGCTTGTTTTATCCATTTCTCTCGTTCACTCTTGTCAAATGCACAATCAATTAGAGCAGTTTGCATAATCTCGCCTAAACCTTTTCTGTTTTCAGATATTTTAGTGTTAATTCCAGATAAAAATCAATCGACAACAGTTTTTATTTGTTTATTTTTTTCGGCAATCAACGCCATATTCTGCAACGCAAACAATAGCCATTTAAACTCGTTAAAACAGTGTTATTTTCTTTAATTCCTTAACTCTTTTGTTTATGTCATTTTTTTTGATTCCACGAAGCTTGTTCAATGAAAAGCTTTCAGCATTGAAGGAAGCTACTGCTGAAGCTACAACAATTGCTTTCCTCAAAGTTTTTTCTTTCAGGTTTTTGCTTTGAGATAAGTATCCAATTAGCGCTCCCGCAAAACTATCCCCGCAACCAGTGGGGTCAATTACGTTTTCAAGCGGGTATGCCGGAGCAAAAAAATGATTGCTCTTTGTAAAAAGCAGGCACCCATGTTCGCCCTTTTTTATTATTGCAATTTTGGAATTCAGCTTCAAAATTTCCTGCGCTGCTTTTACTATATTTGGAGTGTTGAACAATTGCCTTGCTTCGGCATCATTTAGTAAACAAACATCTGTCTTTTTTACTATTTCCAAAACGCTTTCCCGCTTGTTCTCAATCCAAAAATTCATAGTGTCCGCTATAACAAATTTAGGTCTTTTTTTCATATTTGCTAAAACAGCCAACTGTTTTTCGGGATCAAAATTTCCCAAAAACAAAAAGTTTGCATTTGCATAACTCTCTGGAATTATAGGGTTAAACTCTACCATGGCATTTAGTTCTGTTTTTAATGTTTCAGCAACATTTATGTCAGAACCGTATCTTCCAGACCATTTAAAAGTATTGTTTTGGCTCCGCTCTATACCATCAATATTTATTCCTCTAGACTTTAAAAAATCCAAATAGCCTTGAGGAAAATCCTTGCCAATAATGCCAACAATCCCTGTTTTTGCAAAGAAACTAGAAACAAGCCCCGCATAAGAGGCGCTTCCGCCAAGAACATTCTCAACTTTTCCCGCCGGGGTTTCAATATTATCTAAAGCGATTGATCCAATAATCACAACATCAGGAGAACTGTTTCTCGAGCGTTTAGAAGAAACCATTTAATTACCCAAACCAAAAAACAACCATTGCTTAATACAAGTATGGCTAATAAAAAGATATTTTAATTGTTTTAAAAAAGAATTGGTTATGGACAGGCACAATTTTAATCAGGCAAGCCATTATACTACATTGCGACCGAGAGTGCTGCCTACCCGTTAGGTTTAGCTGGTGAACGGTCGCCTAAGTAAATAATACTGCACAGTGATACGAAATGAAAAAAACACAAAAGAATTTTGATTATCTGAAACCAGGGTTATTAGAGCTAGCAGAAATACTCTCAAAAGTTTTTTCCGACAAAGACGGTTGCATTCAAACAAAAAACAAGACGTTTGAGGAACAATTCCAAACGCTCTCAGGCGAGTTGAAAGAGCTTGAAGAAGCAATCAAAAAAGACGATTCAGGTGAAATCAATGAAGAGCTTGGGCACGTGCTTTATGATACAATCTCGCTAGCAATGATGGGTGAAAAACAAGGGAAAGTATCTATAGAAAAAATGTTTAAAGAATTGAACTGGTCAATGAAGTTTCGTCACCCGCATGTTTTTGAAGGCGCAAAAGCTGAAACAATTGAAGAAGTAAAACGGTTGAAGAAAGAGCGGAAGGATGCTTATCATAAAATGAAAATTGGACTAAAGAAGAGTGATTTGCCTTGGGAACAATAGTTGCGATTGGTGGCGGGGAAATAAGAGACTTTGGAACACTTGTAATAGATACTGCAATTGTTAGGCTGGCTGGAAAAAGGCATCCGAACGTGCTTTTCATTCCGACTGCGAGTGGTGATATTGAAGGTTATTGGAATTCTTTTCAAAAAGTTTATGGGCAAAAGCTTGGCTGCAAAACAAAGGTTCTCTATTTGATAAAAGAAAAGCCAACAAAAAAAGAAATTAGAGAAAAGATTTTTTCTTCCGACCTCATTTATGTTGGAGGCGGAAACACTTTAAGATTGCTTGGCACTTGGAAAAAATTTGGCATTGACAAAATGCTAAAAGAAGCTTACAAGAAGGGAGTTGTTTTGTCTGGTTTGAGTGCCGGAGCAATCTGTTGGTTCAAAAAAGGATTCAGCGATTCAATTAAAGGAAAAAAAGTAAGATTTGGTTTGGTGAAATGCCTAGGATTGATTGACGCTGTTTGCTGTCCCCATTACAACAACAAAAAAATAGCAAAAGCATTCCAACAAACAATAAAAAAACTTGGCGGAATCAAAATCACAATACCCGACAACAGTGCAATAATATTCACAAAAAACAAGCAAAAAACCATAACATCAAAAAGCAAAGCGCATGCAAATAGAATATTCAAAAGAAGAGGAAAAATAATCACAGAGAGAATAGGGTGAAACGGTGGGCAAGCATGAAACAATTAATAAGGCTGGTTGGAATGCAATTGCTTCCAAATACCAAAAGCAATTGGGCGGCTTGACAAAAATAACCGAATTCTATTACGGTCCACTGGTTCCAACGGAAACAAAACTGAAACTGATTGGCAGCGTAAAGGGAAAAACTATCTTGGAGATTGGCTGTGGCACCGGAGAAAATAGCATAGCTTTAGCAAAAAAGGGAGCCAAAAAAGTTTTTGCGATTGACATTAGTAAAGAACAAATAGAATTCGGAAAAAAACTCGCAAAATACAATGGTGTCAACCTAGAATTCATTCAGGGCAGTATTCAAACTCTCCCATGGATAAAAAGCAATAGCATTGACTTGGTAGTTTCAGTATTTGCCCTACAATACGTCAAAAATATTGAAAAATGTTTTCAAGAGGCTTCAAGAGTTACAAAAAAAGGCGGGCAATTTGTTTTCAGCTTAGATCATCCAATCTGGTTTGCTGGAG
>CAYOAS010000172.1:0-3019 GCA_964402015.1 uncultured archaeon
CAATCGGTTCATTTTTGGAGAATAACAATCTTGCGGCATTCGTTATTTTTGATTCTTTCAGCAACTCCAGTTTTTCAAGAACCTGTTTTTTGTTTTTGTATTTGAATAATATTCTTTTTGATTCATTTGCCCTTAGAATAAATTCTTTCAAAGTTTTTTCGTCAACAGAATCTATTCCTTCATCAGACTTGTCCGAATCCCATTTTACAATATTTTTTTTGTAAAATAAGTGTTCCAGTTCTTTTGCGGGAAGCTGTTTGTTTTCATCTCCGACCCGAATGTATGCCCTGCCAAATGCAAAGTATGGTTGTTCTCTTCCGGAGAATTCTATTTGAACGCATTTTTTTTCATCCAATTCAAGTTCTTTAACAGTGGGAAAAATTTTTGGTTCAATATGGTCTGAGATGGATTTTGATATTTCTCTTAGGGTATTGCCGGAGACCTGTTGACCGACAATACAACCATCGTTTTTTACTCCAAAGATAATCATTCCTTTTTTATGTTTGTTCAGGATAGCTGCAATAGAAATTATTGCCTCTTTAAGCTCTGAAGTAGACTTCTTTAATTCCAAATCTTCGGTTTCCTTAAAAACCATCAAACCATCTCTGCAAACCATTGAATATTATTCGAATCATCGTTTGAATTCTAACAAAGCTTTTATCTCCCGTAACAGTTTTATTTGTTCCTTTAACAACCTGTTTGTTTCTCCAACCTCTGCTTTTGTTTTAGCAATCTGCAATACTGTAGCAATATCCATTTCAATCACCTCCCCGCAGCTTGCTGTTGAATAACAGTCAAAGCTTGCTTTAGCATTTCCGGATTATTACCAACCAATTCAATCAGTTTCATCAAACTGACAGCGCTTTCCTGGCTCTTCTGCTCAACAGTCTGAGTTTCAATTGTCGCGTTTGGAGTCAATGGCAACCAGCATTTTTCACAATAATTGTGGTTAACGTCATTCAGGTTTTTGCATCGTGGGCAAGGTTCTCTTTTCAAAATGTCTTCTTTTCGTTCTTCTTTTTTCAAGCCATACATTTTCAGGATAGCGTCATCAACCTGTTTTCCAGACAAATGAACATAGCGAGCCGCCATGTCTGAATCTTGAACCCAACCAAAATATTCCTTCATTTGGGCTTCGGTCAAAAACTGTGCCATATAGGTTGCGCGAGAGTGACGGAAATGGTGTGGATTAATTGGTTTCTTTACCCCCGCTTTACGGGCAGCATTACGCAACAGCTTATTGATAAAACGAAGGTTCATTGGATTTTCAAGATTGTGGTGAATATTGGGCCAGAGATCAGCATTTGGATTATCAGCATGCGGATGCTGGTTCAACCATTCAAGCAAATACGGAGCACTGGAAACCAAACGAATGCGCCTTTGACCGGTTTTTCCATTCAGCATTGCCTGGCAACCAAAATCATCAAAAGCAACATGCCTAACCTCAAGAGTACCAACTTCTCCAATCCGCGCACCAGATTCCCACAAAACAGCAATAAAGGCTTTATCACGTTTTGATTCAACAGAATGGATCAAATCTTTTACTTCTTCCGGAGTCAACAATTCTTCCGGCAACTTGTGGCTTTTTGCATGAGAACACTTAACCCACTTAATACAAATAGGATAAGTTTCACCATCAGTAAACCATTTGTAAAAAACCTTCAAAGTAGCCTTGTACGTGTCTAAAGTGCTGTCTGTTTTTTGTTCTTGTTTCAGCTTTACAAAAAACTTTTCCCAATCCTCTCGCCCAGCCTTGCCAAAAGGCTTACCAATAGCATCACCAGCAATTCTCAGCATTGAAACAGACCGCAAAACGCGAGGAATACTAATGCCATTTGAAATGCAGTGGGTATGATAGCGAAAAATAGAATCTTTATCCACCTTACAAAGATTACAATCTTTCAAGCGTGACAACTCACGCTCCAACATTTTGTCATAGTCAACCAAATATTTTTTCATATAGAACACTCTTCCCCAACCGAAAAGCAGAAAAAGGGAAGTGTGCGTTGAACTTTCGATTCAGCGCAGAGGGGGTTTGCCATTTTTGAATATAAAATCAGACTGCTTTCTTCCAGCAATCATCCAAAAAATTCTAATATAACAAGGGAGTAAATCTTATTTAAAGATAACGCCAATTGGGTGGTTTTTTTTGCCAAAATTACAGTTAAGCAAAAACAAAAGGACTAGCAGTAATAGATTTTACATAACCATCCCAAATCAATTTGTGCGCTTGCTGGGTTGGAAAAAAGGCGAAGAACTTTTGGTTTACCCTAGCAAAAACGAAGAAAGAGCATTGACAATAAAAGAAATGCCAATCCAGAAAAAAGAGGGTGAATAATATGAAGAAATATAAAAAGAAATCATTAGACACTTACGAAAGGAAAACAATATATGAAAAGAAAAGTCCAAAACTTTTCACCGAAGTAGACTTTCTCCAAGATGAAGGAAGGCTTGAACAAGAAATGCGTGGAATAATAAAATGCCCAACTTGTGGATGGGGGAACAAATACAACTCTAAGAATCTATTTTGTGGTGCTGGTTGCGGGACAACTATTATATTACGAAGTCAAGAAGCAATAATCGAAGACTATAAGTTTTTACTAGACCGAGCTCATTGGCTTTTAGCAGAACAAAAAAAAGCAAAGCTTGACAAATTCAAAAAAATACCCCGCCAATACCCGGAAGAATATCCCACAGAATAAACAGGTAATGTCAGAAGCACACGCTTTGTCTTTACATTCCGTTTCCACTTTCTTGATTTTATCTAATGGCATCTTACGCACGGGCGTAAGGTGTGCAGTTTTTCCAGGTTTCATATTCAGACTTGCCCTTGATTTTTTATTCTATTTATTCTTTCCTCAATAGAAGGGTGAGTGTTTTCATCACGTGTTTCTGCCCCAGAACTATACGTTTTTCCTAACTTTTTTAAGGTGTTAATTACCACGTTACGCCCGACATTTTCAGCAGCATACTTGTCCGCAGCAAACTCTTCTCGCCAACGTGCCTCCCTCCTGCTTAA
>CAYOAS010000173.1:0-3015 GCA_964402015.1 uncultured archaeon
AAATCGGTTATTCCGAAAAAGAAATAAGCGCTGTTCCGGAAGCAAACCTCGGTCTTGGCTGCGGCAACCCCACTGCATTAAGCGAAATAAAAGAAGGAAGCACAGTGTTAGACCTTGGCTCGGGGGCAGGATTTGACTGCTTTCTTGCTGCAAAAAAAACGGGAGAAAAAGGAAAAGTCATTGGGGTGGACATGACAAAACAAATGGTTGAACTTGCAAGAAAAAACGCGAAAAAATACGGCTTTCCCAACGTTGAATTTCGCTTAGGCGACATTGAAAAACTGCCAGTCGAAAACAATTCAATCGACGTTATCATAAGCAACTGCGTAATCAATCTTGCTCCCGACAAGGAAAAAGTATTAAGGGAAGCATGGCGCGTTCTAAAACAAAACGGCAAAATGCTTGTTTCAGACATTGTATTGCTGAAAGAAATTTCCCCCGCGCAAAGAAAAGACAAAAAACTCATTGCAGGATGCGTTGGCGGAGCTCTCTTAAAAAAAGATTATCTTGCGATTGTAAAAAAAGCGGGTTTTTCAGTAAAAATTGTTTCGGAAGACAAAAAAATCAGCAAACTGCAATACAAAGGAATTCCATTGGAAAGCCTGAAAATAAAAGCAACAAAAAACCACCAGATAGCTACATAAGTATAATTCGGCCTTTTGCAATTTCCAGCTCCGTTAATTTGGCAGACCATGGGCCATGGGCAAAAAGCGCTGGCTGGGGACCGGAAGAGAAAGAACGGCTATTGCAAAGAAAAAGGATGCTTGAGCCGCAAATTTTTTTCCCAAGGGACATGAAACCATGATTATTCAATGCGCATTGTTTATATTATTTATTGTTCATCTAATGAGTATGGTGATTTTATGAATGTTAATCTTGGCGTACCTTACGAGGCCATTGTAAATAAGGCTATTGAAAAGGGCTATGCTGGCAACCAGACCGAAGTAATAAGGCAGGCTCTTTTGGCTTATGAAAGGCAATTGGAAGAGGAAGAAGTAATGCTTGTCAACAGGGGCATTGAATTGGAAATGCAAGAAATGAAAGCGGGCAAAATAAAAACAAAGAGCTATGCTGAAATCAAAAAGAAATTTAACTGGTGAATAAATGGCAGCATTGCAATTTTTGAGACTGGTCTGATGAAAATACTTTTTTTTGAATCCGCTGAAAAAGAGCTTGAAAAGCTTGACAAAGCAACAAATATGCTTTTTGGCAAGCACATAGAAAAAATTGCTTTAATGCCCCCCCGACGCCATTTGAAATTCGGCTTGCCATTTAACGTTGAAGAAGCGACAAAACAGGCAAGAATTGTTTACAAAATCGAAGACGAAACAATCAGTATTATTCACTGCTTTTCAACGCACAAAGAATACGAAAAATGGTACAAAAGCTACAAATAGCTACATAACTATGGGTTGGCTTTAGGCTTTTCTGCACTCCGTTAAATTTCCATTGCAGCTAATATTCTTTTCATGCCTTTCTTTGTTTATTTGTTGGAATGCCGGGATAAAACCTATTATTGCGGTTACTCAAACAACATTACAACGCGCCTGGCAAAACACAACAATTGCAAAGCAGCAAAATATACGCGCGGGCGCTTGCCTGTAAAACTTGTTTTTCTTGAAAGAAAGAGAAGCAAGAGTGCTGCGCTCAAAAGGGAAGCGGAAATAAAAAGAATGACTCGAAAAGAAAAAACAGTGATTATCCTGCGCAGAAACACTGAATTAACCAAAAAACGAGTATATAGCAAGGTCGGACTACTAATTCAATGACAAGACAAAAAAAGCCGAAAGATAAGGGGGAATTTCATTGACAGTTAATGCAATATTAAAAGGGCCGGAAAAATGGCTGGCAATAACGGAAATTCGGAAAAAGGCAAAAAACGAAATGAAAAAAATCCAGACAGCGTTGGTCCAAAGAAACTTCGGATTAAACTCAACAAGCAGAAGCCAGTATTTCGTGGACAAATACCCGCTAATAGAAAAAACAAGGGAAGAAAGGGAAAAAATAACAGAAGAAAGAAACGCTTTAGAGCTAAAACTACGGCTAATTGCAGCAAGATAAAAGAAAAAAATTGTTTTTACAATTAAGCATTTATTGCGTTTTTTTGCAATGTGTTTGCTTTTTGTAATCCGCGGAAACAAAAACATTACCATATCCATGGCACGAAGCGGTAACGCACTTTTTTTGCATACTCCTTATAGCCAGTTAATTCTTTTTGCAGGGTATTATCTTCCATCCAAGTCCTGGCGATTAAAGCAATACAGCAAATAATGCCAAGCAATATTGCGGTTTGCGAGCCAAGCAACAATCCTGTTCCGATAAAAAAAGGCAAAAACCCGGCATACATCGGGTGCCTTACAACAGCATAAGGGCCGGTGTCAACAACTTTCTGTTTTTCTTGTATCTCGACAATCCTTGCCAAAAAAGAATTTTCCTTCATTACCAAAAAATTAACAAAAAAAGTAATAGAACAGCCAACAAAGCCAATTATTTTCAAAAACAATGGTATATGGCTTGGCGCGCTTCGCTCTTCTAACCCGGCAACAACCAATTGTGCCATCATGCAAACTCCCATAACAAACAGTATTATTGCGTCCCATTTTTTTGCCGGCAACCTGCTTGAAGCGCGCTTTTCCGCTAGCGCTGGATTGTTCTTTAACAGCCACAAACTGACAAGAACAAAGTATACTGCTAGCAGGCCAAAGTATGCCCACGCTTCAACCCAATCAAGCTTTCCCGCAGGCAAGAACAATGCTCCAGCAACAAACAAAAAAGCAAAAACAGCCTTCAAAAGCAACTTGAAAGAATCCATCAAACAAAAAAACAACAAAAGAACAATAAAAACAAAACGGAACAGCTACATAACCAATAGTTGGTTTTAGGACATTTCCCGCTCCGTCTTTATCCGTTCCGTGCTTCCAAGCCACCCCTGATTTAAAGCCAGTTCGTATTTTTTTCAAACATATAGATAACTGCGCAGCTTATTGCCCACATGTTTATATAGTTCTAAGTTCT
>CAYOAS010000174.1:0-2996 GCA_964402015.1 uncultured archaeon
CTCTTTTCCTTTGACAGTAACCTTTTTTGATTTTGTTGCCTCCCTGCCATTATGAGAGCCGGTTGCTGCGTCTTTTATTGTTATGCCGAGTTTTGGGTTGCTTTCAACTCCATTGCGAATCATGCGCCACACCTCTAACAAAATGCCTTTGTTTTGTTTGGCAAATTTTTTTGCTGCCGGCGAATAATAGAGAAAGCGTGATTTTCTCAAATTGGTTATTTCAGTTCCTCCCAAAAAACTTCTGCCGCGTTTTACGATTGCCATGTGACCACTTTCCATGTTGAATGCCATATTGGCTATCTTTTTTTTGCTTCCATTGTTTTTTATTTGTTTAGCCAATCACCCCTGATTATCAGAAAAAGTCGTACAATAGGATTGTTCTTGTTTTTTTGTTGTAGAAAGCGTTTTTTGTGCTTATGTCGAGAGGGTCTTCTGGAAATTGCCTGTCTGTTTTCCGCCAAAGCTGTTCGAGAACTGTTTCTATTTTTCTTTTTATTATTGTTTTTGGCATGTCGCTGACTTGGACGACTTGGGTTTCTTCAAAAAAATCAGTCACAACAAAAGTCATTTTTTGCATCCAGTTTTCGTAAACTATGTGTGGTTTTATCTGGCGAACAGTAATGCCGTTTATTTTGTAGTTTGTTTTCTGCAGCAATTTTTCCATTCTGTCCGAGGCTTCCATTATTTCCCTTGCAACCGCTTGGTTAACTATCTTTAAGAAAAAATAATTTTCTTTGACTGTCACTTTTGCACTGAAGAATTTTCTTTCTCCCTTCGAGCTTCCGGTAGCAGCTTTTTTTATTGTTATAGTTTTTTCTTTGTTGCTTACTGGTTCTCCCCTGAGAAGTTCAAGCAGGTTTTCGTTTATCAGCCTGTGCGCTTCCAGCAAGACTCCACTGTTTTTCCGCACAAATTCTTTTGCTTCCGGCGAATAAGTCAAGAATCTGAAAGTTCTTCCTCTAGGCAGCCTTTGCCTTCCGGAAAACCATTTGATTGGATTTTTTAAATTTTTTAATATTCTGGCCATGATTAATTATCACTCTTTTTTTTACAGCAAAAACAATGGCAGCGCGTTCACTATCAATAACAATAGCACAAACAAGAGGAAAAACCTGCCAATTAGTTTTTCTGTTTGTTCTTTGTTCATTTCCAAAAATTTTAAGTATGGCAACAACAATATTTTTATCATTCTGCCGCCGTCGAACGGGTCCATGGGCAAAAAATTTGCTGTTGCAACAGCAATGCTCAGCAAAAATAGCCATTGCAGAAAGCTGTCAAACAAATTGTTTGCGTTTGCGACAATCTTGTATGACAGCGGCGATTCGTATCCCGCATTTTTTATTGACTCGAACTGCAGCGCTTTCAAGCCAAGCTGGTTTGCATCCCCAAAACCGAAATGCCTTTCCAGCAGTGTTCCGTTTTTGTCCACCAAAAAATTTGTGTCTGTTTCATTGTATTTTGCTTTTGCCAGGTCGCTTGGCGTGCGAATCTCAAGACTGTTTATTTGCTTTACAATCATTCCGGCTTCAAGCGCGCCAAAGGCAGGGTTCTTGTAGTTTGTTCCGCAGAAATGATAATTTGCATCAACCTGCGAAACAACAATGCCGCTGGTTGCCTGAAGTTCAACCTGTTTTGCAAAAGGCAAAATGAATGGGTTGAAAACCAGCAAGCCATAAACAATCATGATTAACAATATTATTGGAATTGAATACGCGTTTGATGCGGGTCCAGCAGCATAAATCTTCAATGCATCCAATGGTTTTGCTTTCTTTAATTCTTTTTCATCAGGCTCTGCAAATGCCCCGAATGGCAGAAAACCCAGCAATATTAGCCCAAAGGATTTTATTTTTATTTTTGCCTTTCGCATCATTATTCCGTGCGAGAACTCGTGCACTAACAACAAAACAAAAAACACTAGCCAGATATGCAATGGCGGGGTAAGCTCTTTTGGCACATTGGGAAATTGCACTCCCGGTATTATCGGGGCAATTCCGGGGCAAGGAGTAATGCCCGACAACATTTTTAGTACAATATCAATCGCTGAATATGCCATGAATGAAATAGTGAATCCCGCAAAGCCAAACAAAGCAAAAGAAGCCACAATCGCATATTGCACTGTTTTGGAAATCATCGGGCTTTGGAGCACAACGCTTCCAAGCGGTTCGATTACAAAGAAAACAGCAAGCAAAACAATTGAAACAATCCAAAGCAAAATTCTTTTTGCCCAACCCATTTTTTTGCCGTACAAAAAATCTATTGCGAGCAATCCAAAACCCATTATTATTCCGAAAGTTGCAAGGCGAGACAACCAAATATTTTCCGACAGTTTGTCAGCGCTCTTGTTGAAGCGCTTTGTGCGAATCAGGGAAATCAGGCGGAGCGATGTTTTAGCACGCGCGTATTTCTTTAACAGGAATGTTGCAATTGCAAAAGAAAAAAGAACTGCAGCAATCCATCCTGCTAATTCCAAAAGAGCCATTTTTTTTCACTAAAAATTTTTTTGAGTGTTGTTTTTATTAAATCATTGAATTGCAAAGCAAAATCATTAAGCAATCATTCTTCGCTTTTTTCAATGATTTTTATGCCGAGCGATTTCTCCAGGCTCTTTGCTATTTCCATTGTCGGCTGAATGTGCCCTGATTCAATGCTGCGCAAAACGCTTGTTTTCTCCCCAACAATTTTTGAAAGGTCTTCAAAAGCCAATTTCTTTTGTTCGCGCGCGCGCTTTATTATTTTGCAGAAATCATCAACAAGGACCAGTTGCTCGAAAACACCAGGGTTTTCCAAAAAAATCCTTTTCGGATGCGCATTGCTTGAATGCGTTATTTGCTTTTCCACTATCGGTTTTCCAAAATGCTCGCATTGCCCGCAAACAATCATTTCAATGCCGTCCATTTCAATTCGCGTTCCAGCACCAGGCTTTCCGCAGATTTCACACTGCATGAAACAAAGATAAACGGGATTGTTTTTATTCTTTTTCTTGCAGAATCTTTTGG
>CAYOAS010000175.1:0-2968 GCA_964402015.1 uncultured archaeon
TAAGTATTTTTTTCAGTGTTTTTTTGTTTTCTTTTTCTTTTTTGTTTTTGCCTTTACCTGTTCGGCAATAGAATAAGCTCCTGATTTTTCTTCATCTGTTTCTTCTTCTTTTTCTTCGGTTTTTTCATCTTCGCCTTTTTTCATTGAAAGATATGCGACGAGCGCTATCAAAGCGATTATTACTGCAATCAAGAGAATGTTTTTTGGTTGTGCGAAAAAAGCCATTCCGATTGGCACTGTTTGCGCAACATTCTGGTCTGTTGGTTTTGCGGGATTCAAGTCAATGACTACAAAGCGGTTGAATGTTCCCTGTTCAGTAATTATTGTAAGGGGAACGCTGAATTTGTTTTCGTCAAATCCTTTTGGCAGCAATATTGTCAGTTCTGCAGTGCTGTTTTCGTTCGGCTTTATGCTGTTGTTTCTCATCAAATATTTTGTTTCAAATGTTGCGGAATTAATGTCGTTGACTGTAATTGAAACATTGCTGTCGTTTTTGAGGCTTATTCTTGTTTTTATTTCTTTTATTGAACCGACCTCGCGGATTTCAACGTTTTTTACCAGTACATCTGCCATGCCGATTTCCATTCCTGCAAAAACATTCATGTCAATGGATTTTGTGGCAACAAACCTTTCGCTGCGCGCGATTATTTCGGCTTTCATTATTTCGTTTTCAGTATTGAAAGGCGGGCTGATATACATGAATATTTCCTTTTTTTCGCCAGGGTTCAAAGAGAATTCTTTGGGATTGAACAATATCCATTCCTTTCCGCGCACTGCAATCTTTATGTTTTCTTGTGTCAGGGTTTTGTTTGTGACAATTATGCGCGTGAGAGTTCCAATTATTGCATTGACGTCAATGGTTTGTTTTTCCGGCGCGATTTCAAGCGCGCATTTCACGAATTCCAAATTGAATTTTTGGATTGTTGAAAAATAATTGCCTGAAACATCGAGTTGCAGTTCTTTCTTTCCTTCGCTTTCTCCAGAGGCGTCAATGGTTGCTTTTACTGTTTCGCTTTTTTTGCTTTCCAGCGAAATGCTCTTTTTGTCAAGCGCGGCATTTGCCCCAGAGGCGCTGATTGTGAGTGAAATTTTATTTTCCCTGTTGTTTGTTATCTCAAACTGCAGTTCCGGCTTGTCTGTCAGGCAGGCTTTTTCTTGGCCGGAAACTTTTTTTATTTCAACATTATAGCAATCCTTGATGTTTATTGTCATTGCTTTTGTTGTTGAGTTTCCGAATTTTGTTGATTTTGCAGTTAATTCTGCAGAATATTGTTTTTCTTCAGCGCTTGTTTTTTGTGCTGTAATCGTAATTGTTTTTGAAGCTCCCGGTTCGACTGAAATTTTGTTTGCGGAAATCTTTGCCCATTCCGGCGCTTTCAATGACAGTTCGATTTCGTCTGCAATCCTGCCGTTGTTTGTTATTTTTATTGTCTTGCTTGTTGCTGTTTCCTTGCATGCTTCAATAACATTGTTCATTGCTGCTTCAATGTCTGAAATAGCAAAACCCTGCTTGTTTTCAATAACGTATGACAATTTTTTTGTTGCTGTAACATTAGCTTTTGGGGCGCTTGCTGTTGCGTCAAAAGAATATGTTTTCATTTCTTGATTGCACGGCGCTTGGACAGTAATGTTTACTGTTTTTGAAGCGCCCTTGTTGAGAATGAAGGATTGTTCGGAAAGAGACAGCCATTCGCTTGGAATTCCAGAAACAGTGACTGTGGCTTCCTCGTCAAAATTGCCGTTGTTTGAAACATTCACTGCAAACGTTTTTGCCTCGCATTGCCCTGCTTTTTGCTCTGCATTTGCGCTGTCAATCGAGAGCACGTGCCCTTGTTGCACTGTTATTGTAAAAGTGCCAAGGCTTGCCCCGTTTGCAAGCACGTTAACAAAATAATCCCCTGCTTTTGCAAATGTTTTTGCCTTGCTGAAGAAATATATTTCTCGCTGCGCGTTTGCAGCCAAAGAGAAATCGCTTGGCGCAATGCACAAGACAATGTCCTGCGAGCTCGCGCAGAATCCTTTTATTGTTTCCTTTGTTGGCGTAACAAAAGACCACGGGATTTTTTCCCCAATTATGTCAATGGAAAAATCCTTTGCTGTTGTGCCATTCTGCAGAGTGAAAGTGCGTTCAACCGGCGCGTCCTGAAAATATGATATAATATAGTTTCCAGAGAGTGTTTCGGCGCTTGCGCCAGCAGAGAACAAAATTAATACTAGAAGAAAAAGAATTTTTCTCGCAGAGATTCCCAAAAAAACAACCCCTCGCACTTTTTTGTCCCTTTAAAGTGGTTACAATGTTATTAGTATTTTTTCTGCAAAATCATTATAAATATCATTGTCTGTGCGAGCTTCTGTTTTTATGGTTTTGCAAGCGGGTTTTGCCAGGAGAGTTCTTTTGGCTCTTTTTCTTTTATCAGCCATGCTTGCTCTTTTTTTCTCGCTGCGCCAGTGCCGTTGTAAATCAAGACCGTGAGGAAAACAATTATCAATAATGCTATCAATCCAGGGCCAATGCTTGATGCAAAACCAATCAGCCCTGCAAGGAAGCCGTCTGTTTCCTTTTCCGCTTTGACGATTATTTTGAATGGGACTGTTGTTTTGTATGCACTGTTTTTTATTTCAAGCTGCGCCTCATATTCTCCTTTTGTGCCTTTTGCAAATTCTATTGTTCCGCTGACTGTCTTTCTTTCTTTCGGGTTCAGGCTTATTCCAGCCAATGCAATCGCTTTTATTCCTGCAGGCAATCCTGAAACAACAATGTTCAATCCGGTTATTCTTTCGCTTGTTGGGTTTTCAATTGTCAGGTAATAATTTGTTTTTCCGCCTTCGATTGCAGTTATTTTTTCTGGATATTGTATTACTTTTATCACATCCAATTTTTGCCTTTGGGTTTCCTGTTCCACTGTGAAATTTATTTTTTTTGTTATTGTTGTTCCGGAAGCGCTGAAACTTATTGTTGCTTCTTTTG
>CAYOAS010000176.1:0-2932 GCA_964402015.1 uncultured archaeon
AATGCTGTAGTATTGAATTATTTGTTTTTTCCATACTGTGCTGTTGTCTTCTGATATTGCGCCAATTCCTGCTTCTGGGTTTTGTGGTAGGGGAATTTTTCTCGCTATTATTAAATCGAATTCTGCGTTTAGTGCTTTTGCTACCTCGATGCCGACTGGGACACCGCCTCTTGGGATTGCCAAAACAATGACTTTTTTTCTTTTGTCCCTGAATTTTAAAAGCCTTTTAGCCAATTTTTTTCCCGCGTCTTCTCTGTCCAAGAACATGTTATTATTTCTGCTGCGATTAGCTATTAAAGTTTTTTTCCTCGTTAACTGAAAAACTTTTTCCATTTCGCACCTCCAGCTTTTTCGTTTTTTCTTACAGCTCGGTTTTTTCTTTTTCTTTTGCTGTTTTTCGTTTGCTGGTTTTATTTTTGGTGTTTAGTGGCATATTATGGTAACAGTTTTATCATATCCAAATTCGTCTTTGTATATTATTGTTATGTTGCTATCAGGCTTTAGTGTTGTTCCGATTGTTTCACTGCTTATGTTGGTGCAGTCTTCGCAAGTGGGGTGTAAAACAATTGTGCCTCCTCCTTTAACTGTTGTTGCTGTTAGGCCTGCTTCTGTGAAACTTCCAGTGGCCGTTCCGGTTGTAACTGAATTTATGGTGCCTCCTGTTCCATTTATTAGTTCTATACTGACTGGTGCTGTTGAGGAAGATTTTATTGGCATTTTTCCTGGACTGCTTGAGGTACAAGCGAATACGTTTGGGTTTATTTTCAATTCCATTTGTTTTTGGAAGCGTTCACCGTTTATTACTGCATAAACATTTATTGGGTATTTTCCACCTTTGGCTGTGGGGTTTGGTTGGATAATGAATTCTGTGATTCGTTCGTTTCCCTTGTCAATTAATCCCACGTCTGTTCGGTTTGGTGTAACATTTATGTCTTTTGTGTTTTCTGGGATGACCTCAACTTGTACGTTTGGCGCGTTTTTGCTTGTTATGTTTGTTATTGTCACTGACAGTTTGGTGAAAGAGCTTCCTTTTGCTATGTCTAGTGGGTTTTCGGAAAAGCTTGCGTCAATTGCTTGTGGGGTTGGTGTTTCTGGATTTGGGGGTTGGTAGTTTTTTTCTGAAATTTTGCAGAATGTTGCAACAAATTCTTCACTCATTTTGTTTAAGTCATCGTTTAAATAATCGCTTTGTTTGAATCCATAAGATTCTAGGCTCCCATTGTCAAATATGTGGTAAAGCAAGAAGCCATCCTTTTGGGTATAAAAGTCGGATGATATTATTTTTTTGTCTCGAGTGTCAACAATAATTGTTCGTTCGTTTTTCCTGTTCTCTTCGCTTCGGCTTCTTTCGTTGAATATCATTGGATTGAAAGTTTTTATTTCATAAAAATTTTCTTTTATTTTTTGTACTGTTACTTTTTTTCCGTTTGCAAATTGTTCCAACAAGAGAAGCTTGTTTTGGTCACATTGTCCTAACAAATCGTACTTTGTCAAATAATGAGTTATATAATTTTTGTATAGGTCTGTAAAGTTTAAAAAGAGCTTAAATCCATCGTTTGTCTCAGCAATTGTCAGCGCTACATTTTCGTCAGCACCCAAATTGCTTAATTCAGTGACTGGTTTTATTTGGTTGGGATTTTGATTCCCCGCAGTATTGTTTACTGCGGAACCGTTCTGGTTATCAACCGGGTTCTGGTTTGATTGCTGAATGCAACCAGCCAAAAACAAAAAAAACAACATTGCCCCAAGAAAAAGCTTTTTCATGTATGCCTATTGTTTTCCCTGCTTTTATTTCTTGCGCCTTTATTTAAAAAACCGCACCTCCAGCTTTCTCGTTTTTTCATTTTTTGTTTTTCAGTATAATCTCTTTATTTCTTCTATTGTTTCATTTGGATGGTTCATTATCTGGCTTGCTTTGTATCTTTTGATTTTCCATCCTTCCATTCTGAGGTGTGTGTCGCGCAGTGAATCGTATTCTGTTTTTTCTTGGTGCGCTTTGCTTCCGTCGATTTCTATGTCGTATTTGTTTTTGTTGAAGAGTGCGAAGTCTAGGCGGTACTCTTTTTTGCCATTTATTCTTGTTTTGTACTGGGGAATAACAGATATCCTATTTTTTGTTAGGGCGTCGTAGAATTCTTTTTCTATTTGGGAATCGAACTGGATTTGCTCTTCTTTCTCTCTGTCTGTGTATTCTGCTAGGTCGGCGAGTGTTCCTTTTGTTTCCAGGCATTTTTGTTTGTCCCCTATTATTATGAGCACGCTTTTGGCTCTTGTGATGGCTACGTTGATGAGTTGTTTGGTTGTGTTTATCCAGTTTATTGTGTTTTGTTTTGCTCCTTGTGATATTGCGGGGGAGAACAGCATTATGTCTTTTTCGTCGCCTTGGAATCGGTGGGCGGTTCCTACTGTGATGTTCATGTTTTTTAGGTCTGTGTTTTTCTCGATTTTATTGATGGTTTTTTCCATTTGTGCGCGGAAGAGTGTAACCACGCCGAATGACGCTTTTTTCAGGTCTGAGTTGTTGTATTCCTTAAGGGTTTTTATCAGTTGGCTTATTTCTTCTTCGTTGTATGGGCTTTTTGAGGGCACTGTTTTTCCTTTAATGTCAATCCACTTTATGCCCCTTGATTCTTTCGGGAGAAGTGTTTTTTCATCTGTTTGGATGTTGAGTTTTTTTCTGTAAAAGTGCTCATTGGAGAATTCTATAATGTTTTTGTCCGAGCGGTAGTGTGTGTCTAGCAGGATTGGTTCTTGGTCTTGGCTTTTTAGTATTCTCTCGTTTAGTTCGTACAAAGAGTTTTGGCTGTAGGAAAAGTCCACAAACAGGTTGGTTATGTTGTTTTTTGCGGCTATTTTTTTGTCCTGGCTTTCGTGGAGCAGGGATTTAAGGGGCTGTAGGGCACTAGCGCAAAATTATGCTCAAGACCCACCA
>CAYOAS010000177.1:0-2926 GCA_964402015.1 uncultured archaeon
TACTTCTCCAGGGTTCTGATACCAACACCATCTGCAGTAATTTTGTGCAATACAATAGTGTTAAATATTTTTCATTAGGCATGTGTATTAATGCAGTCAAGAGCCAAATTTGCCTATGCAGTAGCCTAATGCGCTTCCTAAAATGAGAGTCATTATTCCAATTGGAACCAAACTAACGGGGTTTTGCCAGCCAATTAAAATTGCTGCTGGAATTAGAACGAGAACTGAAATAATTATTCCTTTCAGTGCACTGTTGATTTTGAGGTTTGATGTTGAAACTAAAAATCCAGAAACAACCCAAAAGGGAAAAAGCAGAAATATTGGCGTCCAAGGACAGGCCCTGCAGAATCATTGGAATTACATCAATTATTCCTGCTATGATTCCAAAAAAAACTCCAATTTTTGTTTTTTCCATTTTTTCACCAAAATTTGGATTTTAAATTTTTCAGAGCAGTTTTTTTGCAAGCTTTGGTTCCAATGAAACCGCAGCGCGCGAGAAATAATCCGCAAAAGAAACAATATTGTTATTTTCAAGGTCTTTTCGCGCACTTGAAATCAATTGTGCCGCGTCTTTTCTGTTTATGCCATTTGCAATTGCAGATAAAATATTGATTGATTCCAAAATCAATGCGCTTTTTTGCCTGTTTTTGGGGTTCCACCACAATTGCA
This sequence comes from uncultured archaeon, assembly GCA_964402015.1. Lineage (GTDB taxonomy): Archaea > Iainarchaeota > Iainarchaeia > Iainarchaeales > JAGVWC01 > CAYOAS01. Next base: position 670 of record CAYOAS010000177.1, read on the forward strand.
TCATGTCGTGGAACAAAACAGTCTGGTTCAGCAGAACTTCTTTCTTGAATTTTGCGTCAGTGCTTTTCATTATAGTTTTGAGATTTTCCGGATAAATAGAGGAAATTGGCGAGGCTGCCAAAACAATTTTTTTGTTTGCGCCTTTCAAGTATTCCCTTGCCTTTGCAAAATTGCCGTTTTTTGCAAGAGCTGCTGCTTTCGAGACAATTATTGCAGGCTGCTTGAATGCTGCCCAGCCAGTTGCAAAGAGCATGCTCGAAGCCAATTCCAGCCTTTGTGCAGCGCTGTCCTGCAATGCCTTTGTTTTCGGTCTTGCAAGCTCTGCAAAAACGCGTGAAATAGAATCAACAGAACCCCAAATTCTTTTTTCCCGCTCAAATTTTTGGTCCACTACAAGCGCTTGCCTGCGCTTTAATCTTGGCAATTGCTGTTGCAGTTTTCTTAGCCAGTTTTTCATGTTGTTTTTTATTCCTGCTATTGTTGCAGAAGCCGCAGGATTGTTTCCTCGCTTTAGAAATTCTGTGGCAACCACAAAGCGCTCGCAGGCTTGAATCTTGTTTTCATCCACCAAAAGCGCGGGGTTTTTTGCCAATTGCCCAAGAATTCCTGCAAAATATTGTGAAAAAGATTTTTTTTGTTGTGCATTAAAGTTTTTCCACGAATGCTCCAAATCATAGTGCAATCTTGAAACTTCGTCAAAAATCATTTTTGATTGTCCAATGCGGGATTTTACTGATTCAATTTGATGGTACATTAGCCTTACTGCGTCTGGAACGTTTTTTGCCTGCGAAAAGCCCACCATGGAAATTTTTGTTTCCAGACCACTGTACCTTGGCAACAGAACTGTTCCATCCGGTTGGAACCAAACCTTTAATCTTTCAAGCGAGCTTTTTTTTGGCTTTCCAAATTTTACTTGCACGCCTTGCGGCACTGGCTTGTCTTGCCACAAGCGCTCGCGATATTGCTGTTCTAGCAAAAACTTTTTTGGGCCCAATAACCTTTTACTGCCGGGCGCATATTTTTTCATTGCCACAAAACCAACCAATAAAAAACAGGCAAAAACAATTAATTAAAGTATCGCACGGAAAAAAGAAAAATGCGAGCAAAGCGAGCACGTTCAACCGAGCAAAAGCGAGGTTGAACATGTACCCGACCAACAAATGGGCAAAAGAAGTATCAACTTTTTTTTTTCAACTGCCAATTTGTTGCCGGACGTGTCGGTGTGATACAGGAAGGAGACCAAACATAGTGTCCGCATTGGGAGTCCCTGACCGGGATAGGTTGCCTCTTGTGTATCTTTCAGATAGATTTTTGTGCTATCATGTGCTAACCAATAAGAAAGAGTTGTTAATAATTTTTTCATGTTTGGATTTCAAACCTGTTTTTTTTGCGGGATTTTTTTATTGCCTTGTGGCTTGTTTTTGTTGAAAAAGAAAAGAAAAAAGAAACAGTTGTTTTATTCTTCGGCGTATGTTTCCGCGAAAATAGTGTAGCTTGTTACTGCTGTAAGGAAGCTCATTAAGCCGTATCCAATCAGTGCGCCAATTATCGGAATCAGTGAAATTATTCCGAATATTATTGCCAACACGAATGAATAGATTATCAGAACAACCAGCGAAACTATGTAGTTTATTCTGAGCGCTTTTTTGAGGACTACTTTAAAATCGAATGCCGCGCCAAGATTGTTTGTTTTTATGTAGTTCATTATTGCCATTGGCAAAAGGAATCCTGCAATAATCCATAATAGTGCTCCAATAAGCAAGAACAATCCACCGGCTGCGATTGCCGAAAGAATTGCTGGAACCAATGCATTGGGATTTGCTATGCCGCCAAGCAATATGCCTATTGCTCCTGCCAGGCCTATTGCAAACAAAATTAGTCCTGGAATCGCGTACACTATGCTGATGATTAGTACGATTATGAGTCCAACAATCATGTCAACAAGTTTTCCAAAATTCCAAGGCAATAACTTTTTGTCGCCCGCGAGGACATTTTTTGCAGTCAATACGCCATAACCAGTATTCAACAGGCTCACTATTGGAATCAATCCAATTATGATGCCAATAACCAATGTTTTAACATCCTCAAACGGCTTTTTTATTGCCGCCATGTAGTCAACCATTTCTTTTTTCACCTCCATTTTGCCTTTTTAAACAATTAAACAGAATAGGAATTTGGGCTATTTAATGGTTTCTTTAAAACGGGCTTTGCGTATTAATTCGTTATTTGTTTGAGGTTGTGGTAGTTGGTTTTTCTT
>CAYOAS010000178.1:0-2913 GCA_964402015.1 uncultured archaeon
CTTTTACTCTGTTGCTGATTTTTTATTCCGCTTTTTTGGGAAAAGCAAAATTCATCGGCAACTGGGTTGTCGCTGCAGGAACAGCATTCACATTGGTTTTCGGCGCAACAATCTCCGGCAATTATTTCACAGTATTGTTTCTTGCGGCAAGCGCATTGTTTGCTAATGCCGCGCGAGAAATAACAAAGGACATGGAAGACAGTTATTTTGACAAAGGATTCAAGAATAGCTTGCCAATGATTTTAGAACACGGCCAATTAATGCTGCTTGTGGCAGCACTGCATATTATTGCTTTTGTTTCTGCTTTTGTTCCGTTGGCACTCGCCCTTTTTGGAAATGTTCAATTTGTTTTTTTTGTGCTTGCTGCAAACGCATTGTTTGCATATTCGATTTTTGAAGCTGGCCAAAAGGATTATTCGCTTGCGCAAAAATTGTCAAAAGCGGGAATGCTGCTTTCCCTGGTTGGTTTCTTATTGGGCGTGGTTTGATGCGCGAGGCAATTGCAAAAAAAGCCTTTTTTGCATTGCAGTGCCGCGGTTTTACAGTAAACAGTTTTCTGCAATACAACAGTTGTTTTGATTTTGCGGCAAAGCGCGCAAACGAAATTTTTTTGGTAAAGGTTTTTGAAAACATTGATTCCCTGCGCGAAGAACAGGCGCTCGAGCTGAAAAGAATTGCAATTGCTTTTAATGCCACTGCAATCGTTGTCGGGGAAAAAACAAAGGCTTTTGCGCTCAAGGAAAATGTTGCTTACGAGCGATATGGAATTCCCGTTCTTACTGCAGAATCTTTTTCCGCACTGCTTGACAAACGGCTTCCTGCAATAAAGTTTTTCAAGGGAAAAGAAACAGTACGGATTGACGCGCAAAAGCTCAAGGAAAAAAGAAAACAGCTCGGGCTTTCTCTTTCGGAACTCGCGCAAAAAATTGATTCAAACGCACAGGCAATTTTCCGCTACGAGGAAAGCGCGCAATCTTCTCCCGCGAATGCCAAAAAGCTGGAGGATGCATTGCACGAAAAACTGGTTCTGGGAGTAAATGTTTTTGAAAAAAAACCATTGGAACAAAAGCTTTTTGAAGAAAAATTATTCTGCAAACCAGACGATTCTTTTGAAAGAATGCGCGAACTCGGATTAAAGCTTGCTTTGTTCGAGCACGCTCCGTTCCGCGCTTACAGCAAGCCAGAAGAAGCACTGCTGATTGACAAGGGTTACAGCAAGAGCGATTTGAAAAAAAAAGCAATGTTATTGGAAAAAGCAAAAGGGATAGTAAAAGGGCATTCGGTTATTATTTCAAAAGAAACAAAATATTCCAAAATCCAAAGCACGCCGATTATTCAAGAAGAAGAACTCGAAAGCTTTTCAAAAGCAAGCGATTTGCTCGAAACAATAAAAGAAAGGGAAAAAAGAAGCGGAAAAAATGACAGAACAAATTGATTTTGTGCAAAAGCAAAAGCAGCTTGTCGAATTCATGCAATTCGGCATTGGCTCCCAAGCAATAAAGAACGCTTTTTTGGAAGTGAAAAGAGAGCTGTTTGTTCCAGAAGGAATGCGCGATTCCGCGTACATTGACGAAGCGCTTCCGATTGGCTACAACCAGACTATTTCGCAGCCAAGCACTATTGCAATAATGCTCGAAATGTTGGAATTGAAACAAGGGCAAAAGGTTTTGGAGATTGGCAGCGGTTGCGGTTATGTTCTGGCGCTGCTTTCCAGAATCGCCGGGGAAAAAGGAAAAGTTTTTGGAATAGAAAAACTGAAAGAATTGGTTGAAATTTCTAAAAAAAATTTGCTGTCGCAGGGCGCAAAAAATGTTTCAGTGCTTGAGGGCGACGGTTCTCTTGGCTTGCAAGAACAAGCGCCATTCGACAGAATCATTGTAAGCGCGGCTTGCCCTTTTGTTCCAAAACCATTGTTTGACCAACTGAAAGAAGGCGGAATAATTGTTGCACCGGTCGGCGACCAGTTCACGCAGGAAATACAGCAATTGAAAAAGAAAAACGGAAAACCGCTGAAAAAAAATTATGCCGGCAGCTTTTTCGCTTTCGTTCCATTGAAAGGAAAATTTGGTTTTGGAAAAAACGATTAAGCGTTTCTTTTCGGCATTATATTTCCAGCGCTTTTTCTTCTGCCTTTGCAAGCTTTTTGTTTGGATTAAAAGTCCAAACAAAACCAGTTTTTGTCTCCAGAACCAAGCCCCGTTTTTCCAGATAGCCAAGCGCCACATTCAAAGTGGAACGCATTACCTTGTTCTCAAGCTTTGCAAGAATCTGGTTCCTGCTGACAGCAGTGTCTGCTTTCTTGACAACGTCTTCAATTGCCATAATTGTCTTTAAAGTAGGATAATGCAAAACCTCAACCAAAACCTGCCTGCCACGCATAAACACTACCACCTCATATAGATATAACCTGATAAAAATATAAATGGTGCTGTTGGGATTCTGTAGGTTCAGCCCCATTGCCCCAAAGTGCTTTGCGCTTTCGTGTCTGAAACAATGTCAGTAATTCTTTTTAAGGCGCTTTCAACGCGTTCGCTGCTGAAATCGTGTTCTTGAACCAAAAAATTTTTTGCACCAACAATATCGGGTTTTTGGAAAACGATTTTGTAATCATCAACGGCTTCTGGTTTCAAAAAAATATTCTCCAAATCGTGATAATCAAAACACGGTTCATGGCCAGTTGCCTTGATTATTTCTTCAAAGCTATCATGCTCTTGCACTAGCTTTAACGCTGTTTTTGGCCCGATTTTTGGAAACTTTTCGTTAAAATCAGTGCCGATTAGAATGCCAATCCAAACCAATTTTTGCCGCGAGATTTTCAGTTGCAGCAAAACTTTTTCCAATTCGACAAATTCCGGCTGAACATCAATGAAAACGTTTCTTCCGGGCAATTTTCTTTTTCCGGAAACAGTCAAA
>CAYOAS010000179.1:0-2904 GCA_964402015.1 uncultured archaeon
TTTATTGTTACTTGTTTTATTTTTCCAGAGGTTATTCTGTGGCAGCGGATGTTCAGCGTTCCTATTTTTGAAAGGGATAACCTGCCGAATCTTTTTCCTGTTTGCTCCAGCTTGAAACCGCTTTGATTGTAGTTTATTGTCTTGAACCAGTCTCTTCCCTTGAAGCGCAGTTTGCCAACCTTTTCTCCATACTTTTTTAACTGAGCCAAGGAACATAGGTTGCTGAATAATCGATAGCATTCGTATTGGATTGCTTTTGAGTGAACTGTTTTTAGTTCGGGATATTGTTTTTTCAGTTCGAGAATAGAGTGTTGTATTTTGTTCTGGCTTATTTTTGTGCTTTTGTTCAGCTTTTCCAATAACTGGTTATAGGTGAACCTGCACAAATCAAAAGTCTTGAACAGAATTTGCTTCTGCAAAGTTGTAGGATACAACCGAAACTTGTATGCTATCATTGTTTTCCCTGCCCTTTGACATACTTTTTTACTTGTTCTAAGGTAGTTTGTCCTGTTGTTATTAGGCAATAGCTTCCGCTCCAAAAAACATTGTTCCATAGTTTGTCTTTTATTTTTTCTGAAAACTTGTTTTGCAGTACTTTTGATGTTGCGCTTTTCCAGTTGTTGATAAACTTTACCAAGTCTGTTTGGGGTTGCGCTTTGAACAAGATGTGAACATGGTCTAAATCAGTTTCTATTGCTGTGATGTCCACGCCATAACTTTCCGCTATTTTGTTGGTTCTTGCTTTCAGCTCATCTATTATTTCGGGAAAGTCCAAGACTTTTTTCCTATATTTTATGCACTGCACAAAATGATAATGCAGAGCATAAACTGAATGTGCGTTTTTATCAAAATTATAAGTCATATTCTCACAACAAACATGGTGCGATATATTTATATTCGGTTCTGCCAATTTATCTATAACCTAACATAGTTCAGGTTATAGACTTCTTGGCAACGGGGTTAAAGATGCAAAAAAAAGCCCAAGCCGCACCGGAAACAGTATCGAAGAGCCCGCTGGAACAAGAATGGTTAGCGGAAAAAAACCGAATACAACAAACCCTTACACACAGTCATTATATTGAAAAGGGCAGTAAATTATGAAAGCACAAATTATAATGGTGAGGCAATTGTTGAATTGCAAATCTTCAAAACAAAATAAAGGATTTGTCATATCACTTGACGCTTTTTTTGCACTGATTTTATTGATTGGACTAATTGGATTTATTAGAACTGGCGCGTTGAATATTGGCGAACAAGTGCCGGCAACAAAGGTCAGCACTCTCGGCCAAAACCTTGAAGACGCATTAACTTCTTTTGAAAACACCAGTTTTTTGACTGACAATCTCAATCCAACTTTGGACCAATGCAAAACCAACAATATTTACGAGAAACTGAAAACCTTGTTGCCGTCAAACACTGAAACAAACATAAAAATCACGAGATATACTCCAGTAGAAGACCTGGCTACCTGCAGGAATACAAAGAATTTCGATGATTGCTTTCTTCCACCTAAACCAGAAACAGACCCATTTCCAGACATATTTGAACCTTACAAAACAGTTTGTTCAAGACCTCCCTTGCCAGATGTTGTTTGTCCGACAACAATTCCTTGCCAACCAGATATTCCAACAGATACTGAAATTCTTGCTGGCAGAAAAGTCATAATGCAAAAACAGGCAGGAAACAGGATTGGCGCACAGGACAAATGCACTTTAAGCCCGGCTGGAGGGCAGCTGAAAGAAAAGAAAACAATACCAATAAACGGATTTGAAACAATACTGAATTTTGAAGAAGAACCAGTAACTTTTACTCTTAACACAACACTAAAAGACCAATATGGAAACCCATACACATCAGGCCCGCCAGCAAACCCGCTAAATTGTTACGACTCAAGCTCATCACCAACTGACCAAAAAACCCAAATAGCAGATGTCACTATAAGCGCTTGGAGCGGTCAAAGAGACCCTGTTTCAGTAATGCTATTGAACGACAGAAGCGGTTCAATGGCAGGATTCGACATATTGGTGCAAACAAAAACAGGAACTATCGCCCCAGGAAAATGCAACGGTGCAGCCTGTCATGTGTGCACTCTTTCAAACAAAAATACTGAATATGCGAGTTTCACAAACAAGCAGGATGTTGCCACAATCAGCCTGACACAATCAACAATCAACAGAATTGATTCTGGAAACAAGGTTTTTGTCAGAGTCTGGCCTGATGAATATACTGGAGTTTGTGATTTATTGGGTTCTATGGTTTTGTGGGTGCAAAGACCTGACAGTGTTGTGGAAAAGGATTCCGGATTAAATTACGAGGAAGACTTGCCCGCTAGCCCGGCAACAGGAAATTATCATGCGCTTTTGTGGGATGATACTGCAACGCCGGACAGTTATAACGCAATCTATTTGGGGCAAGAACCAACAAACAATTCGATTTACAATGCAAGTTTTACTTTCCCTTCAAGCTGGAGCAGTTATGGAAACATTGGCAGTGCCATAAATGTTTCAGCAAACAAAACTTTCGCGCTAAAATATCATTTCACTTACAGTGGATATAGTGGAAGTTCGCGCCCAAGATTTAACATAAGCAAACCAGGCACAGACATTGCAGCCGACTGCGGAACTAATGGTGCTTCTTCAGGAAGCTGTGACATAACAGTAATTGACCATGATGCAACTGGAAGCTATGCTACAAGCGGCAGCTACCAAGTGCAGGGCAGAATGGCTAGTGGTTCAGCAGCAACATTCAACGCAACAGTAACATACCAAATGGAAAGCACACTGTATGAAACATATATTCCTGCAAGCAATTCAATATACAGCGGAAATTTTAATTTCACAAGCAGTTATGCCAATATTGGCAGTGCCATAAATGTTTCAGCAAACAAAACATTTAAACTCAAGT
>CAYOAS010000180.1:0-2860 GCA_964402015.1 uncultured archaeon
TTGCTTTTGAATATTCCTCGCACCAAAGTGCTCGGAATTGCTTTTTGCATATAGCAAACTGCAATAAAAAGTTCAAAAATATAAGCAGTTCGCTATATTGCTTTTTTGAAGCCAACAAAACGCTCTTTGTTTTGTTCAATACTGTTTTTTGAAGTATTAACCAATTCAAACTCTTTGCTGTCTTTCAAAATATTGTCTATTTCTGCCTTGTCAAGACCACGCAAAGCAGCTCTTTAACCAAGCGTTCCAAAAATGCCTTAACCGCTTTATTCTGCCTTAATGATTCCATTTTAACACTCATCTAAATCTTTCGGCTTGAAAATATAGCCGCAAACGCAAGCTCCTTGAACTCGCTCTGGTTTTCCAAAGAATTTGTTTGACGGTCTGCCAGTTGAACCGCTAACTTTTGCTGTGAATCCTTCCTCTTTGAACCACAAAACCTCGTTCTTTAAACTACATTTTGGGCAGATTAGTTCTATTTTTTCTGTGGCGGTCATGTTAATCTTTTTGTATGTTTTCCTTTATTACTTCCCAGCCGTAAGAGTTTTCAACTATTTCTTTTATGTAGGAATAGTTTATTTCTTCTTTTTCGTTTACTGGCAATGGCAATTCAAATTTTTGCAGTCTTTCTTCAGATAGTTTTCTTCCGTAGTGGTATCTCCATGACATGCGCCTAATCAAATAAGCAATGTAAAAGAGCAGTGGAACTTTGTATTTTTTGTCAATATTTAAGCCTTGTTTTAGTTCCAAGACGGCTGTTTTTTCTCCAGCGATATAGTTTTCAAATTGGAAAAAGGTTGTTCCACAAGTTCCATCTAATGAAACGGTAACAGTGTATTTTGGAAAGTTTGGTTCGGTATCGCACAGGATGGATATTCCATTTTGTGTTTCGGTGGTTGTTACGTAAGGCGTTGTTTTTTCATCACTTAACAATTCATTGATATATGGAGCATACTTTCTTTCAACCTTGCATAAATCAATTAGCTTTATTCTTTTTGTTTTGTTTATTGATTTTATTTGCTTTTTGTTCTGCCTTATGTTAATGTCTTGCTTATTCATTGTTAGCAAGTAACCAGCGGTTTCTCTTACAAGCTGTTCAACTCCGTCTTTTACTTCATTCTCTGTTGGCAATGTTTCATCTAAATATAATTCTGGCACTAATTCCAAAGAGGAATCTTCAAAGTTTATTTTTTCCAATTTGCATACTTCGGGTTCATTTTTTATTGTTATTGATTGGTCTTTTACGAATGCTTTTATTTTTTCTTTGTATTCAGTTAAAATATCTCTTTCGGTCAATGGTGGTTTTGGTTTTAATCGTTTGCCCTTTCTTTTTACAAATCCATCATGAATTGCTCGCAACCATAAAACTTTTTGTTTTTTTGGGTGCGGAACTCCTTTTTTTACAATGACTCCAACCGTGTTTATTCCAATGGGGTAAAAAACGTCTGGTGGAAAAGTAATCACCGCAATAAGACTGTTTTCTGCCAGTAATGTTTCTCTCCATTCTTTGTATTGTCCTCTCGCCAACATTTCTGAAGTTGGGAGAACAGTAAAAAGTAATCCTTCATTTTGCATTTGTGCCAATGCATGGTTTACAAATTTGTATTCTTTTTCTTGGTCTTCTTTCAGCGCAAAAGGTGGATTCATTAAGACCTTTGTTATTGGTGAATGCAAATTTTTTGTATTAGGAGCATATTCTGCCGTGTTTATGTTTTCTTCTCTTTTCAAGTTTAAAAATTCATGGAAACAATTTGCTTCTTTTATGTTGTTTTTTCCGTCGCCCCTGAAAATCATGTTTACAATTGCCAATGCAACTACTGATGGTTCTTGTTCTATTCCGAAAATATTGTTTTTCTTGAATGTTTTTATGTCTTGTTCTGATGAGTTCTTTTTTACATAGTCAAAAGCAGCTACAAGAAAACCGCCAGTGCCGCAAGTGGGGTCAAAAATCAGGTCTTTTTTGTTTATGTCCAATATTTCTGCGGAAAATTTTGTAATGTGTCTTGGTGTTAAAACTATTCCAATTTCTTTTGCCCAATTACCATATTTCAAAAATACTTCATAAAAGTTTCCTAAAACGTCTGCGCCAGAGTTCATTGCGGAGCGAATGTTAAGGTTGTTTAGTTCTTGGATTGTTTTTACTATTGCTGTTTTGAATTTTATGTGATTTTCTTGTGTTGTTGGCAATGATATTTTTATGTATTCATAGAATTCTGGTTTTCCTTCTTTCTGCAATACAGCATTTACCCTTGAGTTTATATCACTTATCAAAACAGAGGGGGAAGCGTTAAGATTTGGTTGTGTTTCGTCAATCAGGCTTAATAATAATGCCGACATTACTTTTCCTCGCTCTGTTGCGGGAATTGCTCCATTGTGCAGTAGCACGTTTATTTTTTCTGCGGTTTCTAAAAATAGCTTTTCATCAATTGGCAATTCTTCAATACTGTTAGTGTTTTTTTCCAGCAAATATTTAGCAATGGCTGGAGAAACAAGGCTGGTTAGTTCTTTTTCGTTTAATATTATTGGTTTGAATACTCCGTTTACCATGAATTTGCTTTTTACTATATAACCGTCATTGTCATTTCCTGCAACGCCAGAAATTATTTTTGCTTTAATGTGTTTGCTTTTGTTAATTGGTTCAGCATAATATTTTTCGGCTTCATTAATCGCTGTTCCTATTTCGCTTCTGCTTGCTTTTGATTCAATAACATAATATTCAGTTTCTGAAATTTTCACTATGTTTTCTGGTTTTGTTTGTCCTAATTGTTCGGCAATTCTTGGCTCTGCCAAGCACTCGCTTTGTGTAAATACCTGTCCGTCTTGGCTTCTCAAAGGATTTTTTACTATCCAGCCAATGTTT
>CAYOAS010000181.1:0-2842 GCA_964402015.1 uncultured archaeon
TTAAGTTGGACTTTTGCCAGCTTTAATAAAGCTGTTTTACTAAAATGTCATAATAGACTATTTCTTGCAGAGGTAGGCTGCCGGCAAAAAATAAGCCAGCGAATGCATGACCTCTGAAGAAAATTGCTTTCTTTGTGATTGAAAAAAATTCCAAAAAAAATGAGACTATCATCAAGGAAAAGATTATTTCAGGCTCAAAGCCAAAGTAAGTCACTGAAACTCTCTCGCCCGAAGCCTTCGGCTTTAGCCGAAGGTAAAGGCGTATGCATTTTTTGTTGGTTGTTTTTTATAAAATATCTCCTTTTGAAGCTCACGCCTTTAGGCGTGAGAGTTTCACTTTGCATAGTCTCACAACACATTAAATTGGACAACTGTTTTTAAAGCTTGCCAAGCAAGCGCCAAAGAAAAAGAAAAAAAGAATTGAATCTATTACAATTCAATTCAGCCTGATGCACCAGCTTTCAGTGCACATGCTGCTGCCGTAATAGTCTGTGTCAGTATGCGAATAGCTGGCTGAAAAGCCTGGCGAATTATAGCCAATAGCATAATTATAGCCTGAATAATAGGGGTTCGTTGCAACATAGCTGGTCGGAACAGTATTGTATGTTACATAGGTTGTGGCTTCAGGATAGTCCCTGTAATAATACGGGCGCCAATAAGTTCCAGCATATGCAGGATAACCATAACCAGAATAAGCCGCATAAGTCGGCCTGTAATAATAGCCAGTGTAAGAGGCATACGGACCGCTGTAAACAGTGTATGTTTCAGGGTAATAGTTGGAATAATACACAGGATAAGTGCCAGTGCGCAAATAGGTTTCAGTGCCAAAAATCCTGTATTCTTGGCCATAAGGATAATATGCCAAAACACTGGTGGCTAAAAAAGCAAGCGCAATTGCAATCAAACCAAACCTAAAAACCATTATATTCACTCCTTCATGTTAATACTATATATATTGCTGCTCTTGATATTTAAAAGGCTTTTGTTTGGCTATTTTTGTTCAAAAATCAGGATTTTTTGGCTGGATTATTGTTCCCTATAACTGATATTGAAAACCGAAACATAGCTATTTTAAACTGGAAATGCTAATTATTTTGGGTTTGTTGTTGTATGGCTGATGCGAGTGATTTGGTTCAGGATGCAGAGGAAGCGCATAGCGAGGTGCAGGGCGAAAAACTGTTTAATGATGTTTTTGGCGAGGATGCCGAGGCGAAAGAGGCGAAGAAGCGCTTGGCTGAAAAATTGAAGGAAAAGGCTGCAAAGGCAAAGCCGAAAGAGGAAATTTTGGTTGTTGAAGAAAAACAGTTGGAAGAAAAAGCTGTTGAAGAGCCAAAGCGCTCGGACAAGTTTGCTGAATTGAAATCCGAATTGAACCAGCAAAAAATAGCAAAAGAGCCAGTGGCAGGGCAAAAAAAGAAGTACAAGAAAAAACCAAAGGAAGAAGCGCCTGCAAAGAGTGATTTGCCTGTTGATGCAAAAAAGCACCGCGATGCAATAAAAAAACTTGTTTTGTCAAAGGCAGCAAAGTCTGCCAGAGAAGAAGCCCGGGAAGATGAAAGCGATTTGCATGATTTTTTGGAGAACAATGTTGTGCAGGAAGTAAGCGATGAAGAATTGCTGAAAGAACAGGGCACGCGCGAGGAAGGAATAAAAGCAGTTACGGAAAAAGAAAAGAAAATTGAAAAGCGAGAGAGCCAGCTTGAAAAAAACGAGCGGGAAAAACTTGAAGCGAGCGTGAAAATAAAGCCGGATTTGTCTTTTCTGCAGGACAAAGAGGGAAATGTTTTTATCGGAAGAAAACAAAGCGTTTTCCAGAAATATGGCAACGAAGCCGCATTGTTTTTGGGAAAGGTTGCCGAAGAGGACTGCAAGGACAAAAATGTCCAGTTAGATGGATTGAATCCGCATGTTGTTTTTGTCTGCGGGTGTCGTGGATCCGGGAAGTCTTATTTGTTGGGAATCCTTGCAGAAGAACTTGCTTTGAAGAATCCGAATGTTGGCATTGTTGTTGTTGACCCCGTTGGAGTGTTTTGGAGCATGCGCTTTCCAAACAAGGATGAAAAAGAATTGGAATCGCTTGCAAAATGGAATTTGAAACCACTGGGATTGGAAAATGTAAAGGTTTTCATTCCAGAAGGAATGAAGGAAAAAGTTCCGGGAAACACTTTTGACGCAACGTTCAGCTTGCCTCCTGCTTTGCTGACTGCGGAAGATTGGTGCTTGACTTTTGGGATAGACAGGTTTTCTCCAAGCGGATTGCTATTGGAAAAAGCATTGTTCAAGGTAAAAAAAGGTTATTTGAACAAGGATGGCAAGGCTTTCAGGCCAAAACCAGATAATTTTTCTTTGGAAGAACTCATAAAATGCCTGGAAAATGATTCTGAAATTAATTCTCCGGAAAAGGGATACAAAAGCGATTCTATCCGCGCGTTGTCAAGCAGGTTTGATGCGGCAAAAGCATGGGGAATTTTTGAAGAAAAAGGAACGCCGCTTGCGGAAATCAGCAGGGAAAAACAATTGACAATAATCGACACTTCTTTTTTGGATGATACTGTCAGCGCTTTGGTTATTGGCTTGCTTGCGCGCAGATTGCTTGCCGCGAGAAAGCTCAGCACTAGAAAAGAATCCTCGCAAAAATTCAATGAAGGCAACGCGGAACAATTCCTTGAATTTGATATTCCGCCAACATGGTTGTTTATTGACGAAGCGCACACTTTGATTCCAAGCGGAAACATGAAAACTCCAGCAAGCAGCGCGCTAATAGAATATGTCAAGCAAGGCCGCCAGCCAGGTTGCTCTCTTGTTTTTGCAACACAACAACCGAGCGCTATTGACACAAAAG
>CAYOAS010000182.1:0-2835 GCA_964402015.1 uncultured archaeon
GAACTTTTTCATTAAAAGAATCATACTTTTGCCCAACTAACTGCTTAACTCTTTGCACAAAAATATCAGTACCCTCTTTGGTCCAACGAAAAGTTCCAACAATTCCTTTAGCCGCATTAAAAGTAAGCTTATTATTTACTGGGAGCATCAAACCCATTGGATTACGCTTGATCAAGTCATTCTCTTTAGCAACAATAACTTTTTCAGCCATCTCATCAATATCAGCTAAGTAATCCCCATTTCTACTCTTCAAGTTATCAAGATAAGTGTTCTTTTGCTTTTCATACTCTTCTAAGAATTTAGGATTTGGGTTTGGAACTTTTAAATATCCTCTCCAAACAAACATTTCAGGATCATCATAATGTGGAGTAAGCAAAACAACATTAAATGCTTTAGGAGTTCCATCCTCGTTCCAATCAATACTCTTGGTTTCAAATCGGTACAAATCAGAGCCTTCGCTTTTTCTAACGGCAGCAAACAATAAATTGTTTTGTCTTTTTCCTAATTGATCCTGGTAAGTGCTAATTGCATCCTCAACATAAGTGCTCATCATTCCAGCTTTTTGTCTAGTATCCTCATCTCTCAAAAAGGTTTGCCGGGGAACCGAGTTTTCAATTCCTTTAATTAACTCGAAAGGGTTCCAATAAATTTGTTGAGGACTAAAAGGAACTCCAAAGATTTTTCCAAGCATTAAACTAAAATAAATAAAAGTTCTACTTTTCCCAGAACGCTGTAACCCAGAAATTGAAGCAGTAACAAAACTCATATGATCAGCTTGCCATTGCCAATCTGCTAAAAGTAATTGAGCAGTGTGTGCAACTCCATCATCATTGAATTGCTCTTTCGTGTAACTCTTATAATCATCAAAAGCCCAATTAGGGTTTTCGTTATCAATAGAATCAAATTCATGTTTCAAAGGAGAGGGCGCATTTTTTGGAACATCAAACATCAAAAACAACTCTTTTTTATTCAACGATTTTTTGTTCAAGTTTCTTTGGCTTTATCTTTTTTTCTCTTCCACAATCTGCGCAAATTTCTAGATTTTGGAATATAAATATTCTTTGAGAACTACATTTGCAAGTTTTCATATCAATCCCTTCAAAGGTTAGGCAGAACAGAGTTTGTTCCTTTTCCAAATATCCCAAAATTACTTGTTTGAGGAATATTATGCCTAAAGTACAATTCATAAAACATTGCCATTATTTCGTGCCTACAATTTTTCAAATTTTCGTCAAGTTCAGCAAGATTATAGAGTTTTCCATCATAATTAAATTTCTGCATTATACTTCTTTGAACAGGAACTCCATTAATAACGCTTACTTTGTTAGCACCATACTTGTCTTGTAAAGATAAAGTTTTTTCTATTCGGGAAACAGGAATCCCATATTCTCGCCCTTCCCAAATCTTATTAATTTTTTTGACAATCTCGGGCTCCTTAAGTGCTTTAGCAAGAATAACAACTAAATCCCGGAGTTTTGTAACACTTTCAGGCCCAGAAGTCAAGTAAGTGTTTTGTACCATCATTACCAGGGCTTTTACTCCTTCTGAATCAGTGTTAACACTTCCTTCTGATTTAATTATTACTTCAAGTCCTTCCGCTTCATCAGGAGCAATTTTTTCAAGGTAATCGTAAAGCTTTCGTTCTAACTCTGTTTTCATGTTCTCATCCTTTTGTTAGAATTATTTTATTACCTTTTTTGATTGCGGTAAAACCCATTTTTTCTTCACTAGATTTTCTCGCATAATTTTCTCTGAATCTGTGCTTTGAAATAAAAGTTTTACTAAAGTAAGCAGTTGGATGCCCTTCATCACTTTCTCTTAATCTATAAAAAGTTTTTCCACAATTACATCGCTTAGTGAAGTACCCGATTTTTTCCTCTGTTTCCATTATTTCATAAGTTTTACAAACACTGCAAAATGTAGGAATATCTCCAAAAAATCCTCTTGTTAGTACTAGAGTTTGTTCTATTTTTTGTGCATCACTTGCCATAATTAATTCCCCCTTTGAGTTAAAGCATAAGCAATGTAACCCGCAATTGTTGAAATAGTTGCAAGCATGATTATTACTGCTTCTTGGAATCCAAACCATTCAACAAGCAACGAAAAAAACCAGTAATTAAAATAGAATAAAAAGAACTGCATTACAATACGAGTAAGTAATCCTTGTTTAGATTTTCTTTTTCCAATAACTATTTCCCAAGTTACTACCCAAATATTCTCTTTAGGTTTTTTCAATTCAGCTTCAACCGCTTCTTTTTTTAATTCAAGTTTTCTTTTTTGTTCCTCGAGCATTTCAAGAATAGGCATTTAGAAAACCACCAAAAAAATATAAATTGAGCACAAAATAATTGCAATAATTAGTTTTTGTTCGTGCATACTCCAAAAAGCAGCTGCATCATTAAGATAAGCTTCTGGATTAATTAGTTTTTCAGGTTTCCCATCATCCCCAATTCTCAAAAACTCTATTGGCTTTGAATCAACATCATCATCTTTCCAAGCACTGCGTTCCCCAACAAACTCGTTCACTATTTCAGGAGATTGAATTTCATCTCTATGATAAGTCCAAAATGGTGCTCTTTCACTCATTTTTAGTTCAGGTTTTTTTATTTCTTTTTTAGCCATGTTCTCATAACTCCAAAGCAGTTTTAATGTAATCTATCATTTGTCTTTGAATATCTTTTGGAACACTAGAATCCTTTAGCATGCTTGCAATCAGAGTAGTTAAATAAGAAACTTGCACAATTCCTCTTTGATCTGCTGTAAGTTCATCAAGGTTTATTGCGGAGTTAAATATTTTAATTATTTTTTCTCTTATCTCTTGACTTTCTTTTTCAT
>CAYOAS010000183.1:0-2811 GCA_964402015.1 uncultured archaeon
TTTTCAATTTCCTTTTTGCTCCCGCCTTTTTTTTCGTATAGTTCAAGCAGTTCTGGGACGCTTACCTTCTCGAAAATTTTTGAAATGCCCAAAAGCATCTTCAATTCCATTTTCAGGCTTTCAGTGGCAATCACAGGAACTTTCTCGTTTATCGGAACAGCCATCAAAACTCGAAAATGGTTTTGCAAATCTCCTTTTAATTGCTGCATCAAGGTTTCCCCTTGGGTGGAAGCCCGTTTTTTTCCTTGTTTTTCTGTGGCATCATCAGGATGAATTTTCCCAACCCTATTATCAGCCACGCCAGCAGCACTGTCCCGATTGTTTCCCCAAATTTGCCAGCAACCAACCCCAGTATCAGGGCAATTACTGAAATCTCCGCCCAAATTCTGACGAAGCCTGCCCTGAATGGAAATAGGTTGAGGGTTACGCTGATGCCTGTTTCTTCTTTCTCCCCATTCATTCTTTCGCCCCCTTAACAATAATTCGCATCATAAACGCATATTGAATTTTTAATTGAAATAAGCCTGCTGCTCATATCGGAAAGGTCATAACTGTTGAAGTCTGTCACATTTCCATTTATATCGAAAATAAGTGTGTTTGTTATAGTTGTTTTTTGCTGGCAGGTTGAAAGTGCTGGCGAGCAGGCATTATACAAACCCATAAAATTGTTCGCCTGCTGCAATGCCGCATTTTTGTCTGATAAGCAGGTGTTGTATGAATTCAGGTTGTTGGTCGCCTGTTGCCTTGCGCTGTTTAGGTCTGTGGATAGCTGCCTGTTTACAGCCGCCAAGCCGTTCTTATCAATTAGACAGGCGTTGTAATCTACCCTTACAGAAGTTAAATTTGTTTTTGTAGTTATGAGGTTTGCATCGCATGCAGAATAATTTGATTGGCTGGAAGATAGCGCAGAATTGCATGTTAAAAGGGCGTTGCCTGTGGCGTTTGCATCCGTTAAGCATTGGTCTTTTGCGCTTTTGCAATTGAATATGTCGGTGTTCAGGTTGTTTATCTTGTCGTCGAGAAGGTTGATTGAATTTGTTTTCAGGGCAATTGTTGATTTGCTTTCATTCAAATCATTTTCACAGGTTGAAAGAAGTTCGGGGTCTGCCCCAAACAAGACAAATCCTGTTGAGGGCGCATCTGTTGAATCATCCCCTGAAAAAAGGAACATTAGCGTAAGGATTGAAAGGATAATTAAAGCCCCGCCGAACAACATTAATTTCGGGAAATTTGATTGTAGTTTTTGCGTTGGCTGCCTTTGCGGTTGCTGGTTTGGCTGCTGTTGTGGCGGATACTGCGCCCCCCGTGGTTGTTGTGAGTATTGTCCTTGTGGTTGTTGTGATGGATACATTTTTTCCGCCCCCTACATTTGATAATACCTGTCGCCTACCCTTAAATAAATGCTTTCCCCTTCCCATTTTCCTGCGAATGCTTTTGGTCTTTGGAATTTCCCGCCATGTTTCATAATCCTCTGCAAATCTTTCTCGGAAAAATTTAGGTAAAACATCCTTGTGAATAATTTTTCGAGATTGCCCTTCCTGAAATCCACTGATTTCAAAATCATTTTGAGCATGGTTTTTTTTCCAATCTTTTTTGTCTTTTTTTCTTTTTTGAATTCCGCCAAGACATATACTTTGTTTTTTGTTTTCTTGACCTTTGTTATTTTTCCCTTTTCCCCTATCACGACCAATTCCTCTCCGAAAGAGCCCCCTTGCCTTAATTTTTTTTCAATATTAATGCTTCTGCCTCTGGCTATCGCCCCACGCTTAATAGGGGATAATGCCATACGCCCATACCATCTTGTCGGCATTGTTTACCTTTAATATTCTGCAAGGATTTTTCCTTTCTTGTCAAGCAAATGGCAGCACGATGTGCCGTAACCTGTCTTTAACGGCTTTTCCCCGTTCATCTCTGTGATTTTATCTTCAATCTCATTGATGAGATTGTCCGTTTCGCCTTGTTTTGCCTTCAGTTTGCCGAGTTTCCCCAGCACCTCGTCCTTTATCTTCTGTAATTTTGCGTCCATTAGAGTTTTGCCCCCTTTTCTTTTTCGACTACTTTTATTTTTTCTTGGCTTTCTTTAATTCCTTTGTTTATTGCTTTCACCAGCTTTTCAGCCCCCTCTGCATGAAGGTTTATTTTCAATTGTGTAGAATCAATGAAGTGGCTGAAAAAGGAATAGGAAAGCGTTGGATATTGTTTTTCAAGAATTTTTTTAATGAGCCATAATTTTTTTTCTTTTGCCTTTTCAAGGTCGTCTTTTTCAAAGACCATGAAAAGGGTTCTGTTTTTTGCCTTTGGTTTCGCTTTGAGCCATTTGTAATTTTTAAGGATTAGCCTGCGATAGATTGTGACCTTCTCCGTCTTTCTCTCCCAATCGAGTTCTTCAACAAGCGTGCCTTTTTTTAAGCGCAGACGCAAAGTCTTTGCAGGCGATTCTCTCTGTTCATGCAGTCGGTCTCTCACCCAAATTATATCTTTATCCATCTTAACTACCCTCGTTGGTTAAGTGAACTACCCCCACCTAACACATTGTGTTGAGGTTGGGGCTTCCTGTTTCATTGGCGATGCTTGCTTTGGGCTTGCGCCGTCAGTATTGGCTTCATCTCTTTCAGGCTTGTATTCGAGCTGTTCCAGCCCTATCCCTGTTATGAGTATGTTTTGTGCGGCGTTTGTATCTCGGTCTGTTTTTAGACCGCAGTTGGGGCAGTTGTGTGTTCTTGTTGCCAGTGTTTTCTTGGCGATTGCCCCGCATCCACTGCACATTTGTGATGTGTTTTTTGGGTTGATTTTCACTACTTTTCCACCAGC
>CAYOAS010000184.1:0-2806 GCA_964402015.1 uncultured archaeon
TTGGCCAAAGATTTAGGCATAAACCTAATCCCTAAACCTTGAGGAGTTACGGTTTAAAATCAATTTTTCTTCTTTTTAATCTTCTTACAAGAAAAGGAAAATACCTATTGCCCTCTTTAAATAGATTTATTACTTCAAAAAGATTAGGTCCTGTATAGACCCGTTCTATAAGGCTTTGCCCTTTTTGCCCGAAAAATTGCACCGGTTGCACTTCAAATCTTTTTGGTTCAAATTCTGCCGCTGCTTTTTCAATGATGCGGGTATTTTTTTTATATTTTATTAAATGTTCCCTTGAACTAAAACGTCTTACTGTTCCGATTGATGACGGAGTAATGGAAACTACTGTCCTTCTGTAATAAGGCGTAATTTTTTTTCTTACCCTGCCGCCAGCAACGTAGTCTTCCCAGAACGCGCGTAATTGCCGGTGCGAAACAGTTTTTTCTCTCGGCTTAAGAAAAGGCATGGATTGCGCCCGCCGGGATTTGAACCCGGGTCGTCACCTTGGAAGGGTGAAATACTACCACTATACCACAGGCGCAATAATTCGTTATATTCATTGTTTTTGGTTATTTATTTAACTCTTTTGGGTGTTGTTTTTTTCGGTGTTTGCATGAATGGAAAGCTGATTGTTTTTGAGGGCACTGATGCAAGCGGAAAAGCAACGCAACAGCACTTGCTGATTGAAGCATTGCAAGCACGCGGCTTCAAAGCAGAGGCATTGGATTTTCCGCGTTATTCCAAGTTTTTTGGTTCTCTTGTCGGAAGATACTTGAATGGCGAATTCGGGTTAATGAAAGAATTGTCCGAAGAATTCTGTGCTTTATTATATAGCCTTGACAGATACCAAATGAAAAAAGAAATCGAGCAAAAGCTTGCCAGCGGAACAATTCTTGTTTCAAACCGTTATGTTTTTTCCAATATTGCTTTCCAGACAGCAAAGTTCCATGATGCAAAGGAAAAAGCAAAATTCCAAAAATGGATTGAAACAGTCGAAAGCAGAATGCCGAAACCAGGCCTTGTTTTTTTGCTGGATTTGCCGATTCAATCAACTGTTTCTTTGATGGCTGGAGAAGACAGGCAAAAAGACTATCGCGGGGGGAAAGAGCGCGACATTCACGAAAGCAACGAGGCATATTTAGAACGCGTCAGGCAAAACTTTTTAAAATTGGCAAAGCGCAACAAGAACTGGCGCGTTATCAATTGTGAAGGCAAAAAAGGCATTTTGCCAAAACAAGAAATTGCTTCTCTTGTTCTGAAAGAAACCGAGAAAATTCTCTGGTAATAATTATTCTTTTTCAAACCATTCTGTGGCATCGCTGAAGTTTGCTTTCGTTACAAACAACAGTAATCCTTTCTTTCCGCTTTTTACTTCATGAACTTCATTTGGTTCGACAATAAAAATAATTCCTGGTTTTAATTTGATTGTTTTTTCTCCGGACTTAATTGTGCCTGAACCGGAAAAAACATATTCTAATTCTGTTTGGCCTTTGTGGCAATGTGGTTTCACAGTGGAATTTGGAGGAATTTTACAAAATTGAACTTTGCAGGTTTTCCCTTCCGTGTTGTTGACCATCATTAATATTTTCCTGAAATAACCATGGCCAGTATCCTGCCATTCAATATCAAAAGGGTGCACTAATTGCATACGAAACTCATTTCTATTTGATGCGAACGCCGGGATTTGAACCCGGGTTTCGACCTCTTTGCAAAACCAAAAAATTTTTTTCTTTTGGACAGACCGTAGGACTTGCCTTTTCTTTTTTTGGCAAGCCAGTAGACTTCCTCTTTGCGGGATTAAAGTCCCGCGGTTTTTCTTTTGGATAGACCGTAGACTTTTCTTTTTCGCAAAAAGAAAAGGCTTGGTTTGGCAAGGTCGTGTCTTACCAGGCTGGACCACGATCGCATTAAAAGATTTGTTTCGGGAAAAGGTTTTTTAATTGGCATTTTTTCTCATTTTCTGAATTCTACGTTTGGCATTCCTTCAAATTGCTTGTCGCCAGTGACAAAAACGAGATTATTTTCTTTTGCCAGAATATAACCAATGCAGTCAATGTAAGAAAATTTTTGTTTTGAATGTTCTTTTCTGAATGCGGCTATTTTTTCTATCTGGTTTTCCTGGATTTCAATTGTTTTTATTTTTAGGGCTTTTATTATCTGGGCTGCTTTTTCCCTCGGGCAATCTTGGAGAATGTGATAAGCTACTTCCACAAGGTTGATTCTGGTTGAAACTGGCACTGTTTCAGCCATGTTTTGGTAATTGGGGTTGTTTTTCATTATTTCAATGATTGCGTAAGAATCCAGAAATTTTTCTGTCACGGTCATTGTCTGCCCCCCTTAGCGTGTCTTTTGCTTTTTGTGAATCAATTTTCCAGCCTTTTGCCAGGCCCTGAATATCTGAAACCGTTAATTGTTTTTCTTTGTGGACTTCAATAGACAGCTTTTCGTTTTCTTTTATCCTTTGCTTTTCCACTATTTCTTTCGGCAATGTTACGCCAAGAGAATTCCCCCACTTCCGGACAATAACTTCAGCTTCCACAAAAACCACCAATAGTATAATTAGGTATAATTATATTTAAATTGTTTGGTTGGCATTGTTTTCCTGCTGTTCCGCGTGCTCTGCCGAGTGCATTGCAAGGTCAGCGATTGTTTTTAAGAGCATGAAGAATAACAGTGCCATGTGGGAAAAATTTCCCACGCTTGCCAGGGCACCGCCAAACATTATTGTCAAGTGCATTGGAATAATGCGGGCATAGGGAAACAGCATTACTGTTCCAATGTTTTGTTTTTGGCTTATTGCGATAATATG
>CAYOAS010000185.1:0-2784 GCA_964402015.1 uncultured archaeon
ACTCTTCCATCAACAAGACAGTTTCTTCTAGCTCAACCATTCTTATTCCAGCCGGCTTAAAGTAAGTTACATCCGGCTGAAAATCAATTCGCCTACACAATCTCGGCCTTGGCAAGTCTAATCATGCTCCTTGAAAGCCTTGTCTTGAACAGCATCATTCTTTCTAATCCATTCCAACAGCATTGCAGCATGCTCTTTCTCTTCATCGCGATTGTGTCCAAGAATCTTCTTCAGTTCATTATCTTGTGCACTTTCGATTCTTGTCTCATACCAATTAATTGCTTCTAACTCTTCAATCAAAGACTGCCTTGCTTTCTTCAAGTCAGTACTTTCAGTCTCTTTAGAATACATTCTTTTGCCTCCACAATTAATATTAACATGAACGCTAAAAAAAGAAAAAAAAAGAGATTTACTTAATCTCTTTCAATTTTTTTTCAATCTCTAGTTTTTCAGCTTCAATCTCTTCAAGTTCAGCTTCAAGAATCTTTGCTTGCTCTTCCTTAGAAAGAACCAAAGGTTCAGAAAACCTATTGTAGCCAAAACCTCTTCCAAAGCCCCTTCCGAAACCTCTGCGCATTCCAAAACCACAAGGGCCAAAACCCCTACCAGTTTGAACACCAAAGCCTCTAGGGCCAGTACCATCAAATCCAGGCATATTATTACCTCCTTTTAATTTGCTTATTTGCATTTTCCTTTCTTTCTCCCAGTTTTCGGGCCTCTTCCTTCAGGGCCAGTTCCATCTTTATTCGGCATAATACTACCTCCATTAATGAATACCTATTCATTATAGTAATGAATTAGTATTCATAACTATTTATAAAGAAATAGGTTACAAAATCAAGGCAACAACACTATTGTCAAACCCATCATCAGACTACCCAACAAAAAAGAAAAAGTCATCATATGTGACTTTCCAACAGCACAACTATAAGCAGTAGGCAACAACTCATCCACACAAATGTAAACCATTACTCCTGCAACAAAAGCCAAACTCGCCCCAATTAATTTTGGCGTCAAAAAAGGCAACAAAAACAAAGCAGCAATAACTGCGCCAACAGGCTCCGCCAAACCAGACAAAAAAGAAATAAAAAAAGCATTCCTCTTCTTCTTCGTCGCATAATAAACCGGGACAGCAACAGAAATACCCTCCGGAATATTATGCATTGCTATAGCAACAGCCATCACTAAACCAAACTGCAAAGACAATTGGTTTGCCATAAAAACAGCAAAACCCTCAGGAAAATTATGAATAGCCAACCCCAAAGCAACAAACAATCCAACCCTAAAAAGCTTAGGATCAAAATCATGCTGTGAAGCCTTTTCCATTATATACCGATGAGGGATAAGATAGTCAATCAAAAAAGCAAAAACAGCACCAACAAAAAAAGCAAATAACGCAAAAACCTTTCCCGAGCCCTCCATTCCAGCAGGCAACAATTCAACAAAAGAAACAGTCAACATTACTCCAGTAGAAAAAGCAAGACAAACCCCCAAATAACACTGCTTAAAATCCTTAATAAAAAAAATTATTAAAGCACCAACTGCAGTTGAAAGTCCAGCAAACAACGACAAGACAAGTCCAGCAATAACAGCATCCATAATTAACAACAACTAAAAGAACGTTCTTAAAGTATAAAAAAACACCACAAAGAAACAGACCAACCAACAACACACAAGCAATTATCTCTTTCAAAAAAAGACCAAACAAATCAGAAATCAAAATAGGATAATCTATATTCTATGGGTTTTTTCTCAGTGGGAACAGCTTGTTTTTAGGTCTTTGGCGCTTGAGCGCTGCTGCATTTCTATTGGATTGACTAGATTCGCTTTTTTCCTTTCAAGAAGCAGGCATTAGTTCTTTCTTGTTAAAGTGAGGCAGATTTTGCTTTGTTTTTTCCGGACATTATTCGGACATTTTGGGTTTGATTCGGACATTGAGGGCATTGAAATAATTCGGTCTTTTTTCGGTCAAATTTTCTTTCTTTCGGACAAATCTGGCAATTGTTCACGAAGCAAGTATTTGCTAGCCTTGGTTTTACCAATTTTTTCAACGTAACTTATTTCAACGAGTTTTTCCAGGTCTCTTCTGGCACTACGTTCGTCAATTCCAAACTTTTCCGCATACTGTTTACTTGTGATAACTTTTTGTTTTTGTAGCAAGTTTAATGTCTTTATTTGTCTGTCATTCAGCCCAAGGTCACGCAAATCAAGCACATTTGACCGCTTTACCAACTCCAATATTTTTTCTTTTGGGCCAAAAAAAACTGCTTTGAAAGAAGCAGGATTTGTTGAAAATTCTGGTTTTTTTAGTCCGTGAATCATCATTAGTTCTTCCATTCTTTTGAAACCAGAACCAAGTTTTTCAATATATTTGGCTTTGCGGAATAATTCTAAGATTTTGAAATTACGGGGGTGGCTTTCGCCATACACTTCTTTGAAAGTTAATCCATCAGGAATATTGCCAGGAGAAATTACCTCAACTCTGTCATCAAAAACGTTAACGAAAATATTATTCAAAGAAGAATAGTCGCGATGACAAACAGCATTAATTATTGCTTCTTTTATTGCATCATAGGGGTATTCTTGAATATCAACTCGGTTAAAACCGTCAAATAGATACGCTAAGCGCGTGTGTCGCTTTACAAACGCTTCTGCTTCTGCAACTAAAGAAAAAAGGTCGTCTTCAAGGTCTTTTCTGTCGATTACTGAAGCCATTGAGTTTCCTTGGTATCTATAGCTAAACTATTAAGTATTTGAACATTTTAGTCAAATTTTTTTTGGTTG
>CAYOAS010000186.1:0-2770 GCA_964402015.1 uncultured archaeon
TTACTAGTTACTATATGTTATTTATATCACATAAACAATTATCATACAGTTCGTTTTTGGCAACACATCGGTGAAAAGTGTGGTAGAAAAAAAATTTTTCTTGGAATCCCAATATGAACTCCACAGGATAGGGCTTAGAGCGCAAATCGTTTCACATCTAATTTTAGAAGGCGTTAAAAAAGGCAACGTTCTAAACGACCTGGAAAACAAAAAAAGAGTAATTGTTGCAATACAAATCACGCACGAACCACAAAACCCGGAAACCGAAGTTGAAAAAATTGAAAGCATTAAAATAAGTCTTGTCAATTATTTGAACAGCCTCAAAGCTACT
This sequence comes from uncultured archaeon, assembly GCA_964402015.1. GTDB lineage: Archaea > Iainarchaeota > Iainarchaeia > Iainarchaeales > JAGVWC01 > CAYOAS01. Next base: position 332 of record CAYOAS010000186.1, read on the forward strand.
GACGATGAATGCTACAACCAATACCCAGCAGATATTTCTGCCACTGATTTAACAGAATTAAACAACCCATATCCTGTGGATATACTCAACTTAACAGACATATCCGCAGCACTCATGTTAGAACAAACAAGCAAAGGCGTTGGAGCAATGCTCAGTATGAAAACGGGGTTCACTATTTTGGCAACTGAATTTCGTAATTTAGCAGCCAAACTCGAGCCATTGGCAAAATTGCCGCAAATACTTGAAAAATTAAAAAAAGGGTAACTGTTTAGCTTTTTGTTTCTTGTTTTTCTTTTTTAATTGCCAAAACTCGCACACTCACGGGAAAAATTTAAACTGTTGCTTACAGTGGAAAGAAGGAACAGCAGGCAACGATTAACGCAATCAAAGCCGCTTTTGAGCAATTCAAGCGAGACGTTGAAAAGCTTGGAGGGCTTAACTCCACTCTTTGATTCTGCCTGCTTTGATGTCTTCCAGGCCTTTCACTATCTTGGACAGAAGTTCATAGTCAATTTCTTCGTTCTGTCTAAGCCTTTCATACTCTTTTCTGGAAATAGTGACTGTCTCTTCCATAAAAAACAATATTTTCTTGAATTGTTTAAAAACATATACAAAAGCAATTAAGATTATCTCATGCATTTTTCGGCTGCTGGATTCGAATTTCGTTCCCCGCGTTCAACAAAATTTGTTTTTTTATTTTTTTGGCCTGAAGATATAGCCAATTCTTGTTATGTCAAGCGGGTTGTTGAATTTGTTTCCTTCTGTTTCCAGTTCGCTTATCTGGGATTCGAGAATGGAAATTGTTTCAGCGTCATTAATGCCCTTGCTTTGCAATCGTTCTTTTACTTCTTTCAATTTTTTTGCTCGCTCGGTAAGTTTTGCCCCGTAATTTCCATTGCCAAACAAATAACTAAGCGCGTCAAGCTGTTGCTGGTCAGCAACTGTTTTTTCTGCAGTGTCGCCTAACTGGTTTGCAAGCGCGGGGTCACTGTCGTAATATTTGCTTGCAACATCCAAAAGCTTGTTTTGTGCTGCTTCTGCTGTTGTAGTGCTGAATCTCCTGCACATATTGCCAACAACCAAACCAGAAATTTTTTCAGGATTGTCTTTCATTTCATTGCAGTTCTGCAACGCTTGTTGTTTTGACTGGCAATCAAGCGCAGCATCAGCCCTGCAACGCGCAATTTCCAGCTTGTAACGGTTCATTTCCTGTAACATCCGGCTGGATTCCATGCTGCAACTGTACTGCATTTCTTCCTGTGATGGCATTCCTGATTCCATTGGTGCAGTGTATGATTCAATTATTTCTTCATCAGTCATATTGCAAAGCATTTCCGGCGAAGGGCCTTGAATTCCATATCCTCCTCCACTGCCTGCACTGCCATTGTTAAATCCAGGGCTATTGCTCGTTCCGGAATTATATTCTTGTGCCATGCAATCTTGCTGGCAATTTTGCGGGTTTTCTCCAAAGCCTGGCTCGCAAAGTTGGTTGCCGCAAACAGCAGAACCAGTTGCTGGATTCATTGTGTTCATTGCAATGCTGAAACCAGTGATAATTATTTTAAGCAAAGGATTTTGTGCAGCGGTTTGTGTTGTTTCCGGAGCAGGCGCGGATGCTGGTTCTTGTGCTGGAGTTTCAGGAGCCGGAATTTGTGGTGCTGGTTGTTCTGGCACTGGAAATTGTGGTGGTTGTGTTTCTGGTGTTGGAATTTGTGGTGGAACTGGTTGTTCCTGCATTGGTGGCACTAGCGGTTGTGGCTGCTGTGGTTGTTGTTCTATTGGCTGTTGTTGCTGTATTTGTTGTTGTGGCGGCATTTCCGGGCAAACCCAGGCATTATTCTGGCAAAATGGTGGCGGCCTTGGATAACAATCCGGTGGAGTTTGGTTGCAAACATTTTGTTGTACCTGCCCTTGGTCTTGGGGTCCTGCTGGGCCTTGTGGCATTTGTTGGCCTTGTTGCGGGCCATTAATAACAATGCGCGGTCCTTGTTGGAAAGGAGTGAATTCCGGCAAGCGAATGTTTGGTACCCCCAATTGGTTTTTCATTTGGCTGCATTTTTGCTTGAATGCTGATAATTGTTGTCTAACCTGTTCTTTTGCGCTTTCAAGCATTTGTTTGCGGTTGTTTATTTCTGAATCGTTTGTTGCCATGCAAACTTTTATCATTATTTCTTGCGTTATGTCCTCGATTTTTATTGTGTCAGGGTCATAGCCCGCGCGTTTCATTGCAAATCTTGCTTCCGCGGGCAATGGCAAATTGCCTTTGCTGAAGCGCGAGCAAAACAATTCTGGATTGCAAGCGCTTGCTTCTGCCGCAAAGCGCTGGCAAACAAGAGAGGTTTCTTGCGATTGCTGAATGACTGAACTGATTTCGCTGGTTAATCCCGCACGGTTTGTTTTGCATCCTTCTGCAAACCTTGCAGTGTTTAGTGCAACCCC
>CAYOAS010000187.1:0-2732 GCA_964402015.1 uncultured archaeon
GGAGCTTGCGCTTGCCTGCGGGTACGCTGCCTTTGTGATTGCGCTTCCTCCCTGCCTTCTGCTTGCTTTATTTGTTGGTAAATATTTTCCGCAATTTCGTCATATTCGCCGCCGCTTGGATACCTGTTGTGTTCTTCCTTGAATCTTTTTATTTCCGTGACTGCAAGGTTTATTGATTCCTTTTTTGTTTCCCTTTTTTTCTGGTCGCGCAACTGGTCAAACAGCGCTTCTGAAAAATCCTGCTCTTTGCCTTCATCTTTCCTTGCTGTTTCTCTTTTTTGCGGCGCGGTTTCTTTTTTTATTCCGGTTTTTTTTCCTTCTGCCTTTGGTTTTCCGCCGAAGAGTTTTATTCCAAAAAACGGTTTTTTTTCCTTGGCTGTTTCGCTGTTTTTTCCAATCATTTTGAAAATATTCCTTATTTGTTCCTGTTTTTTTTCATTTATGGCAGTTGGCTGAGCCTGCTGTTGCGGCTGGATGTTTTCATTTTTATCTCCGCGGGAAAACCTTTTCATCCTTCTGGGAACATTTTCATCCATTATTTTTACCTTTTGTTTTTCTTTTTCACGTTTATTGTCTTTTTTATTTCTTCCTTTATTTTCTGGATTTTCTGTTTTTTTGCAAGCTCTTTCAATGCCATCAATTCCCTTTTGCTTGCGTCTTCCCATTCCCTTTCTGCTTTTTTGTCCCTTTCCTCTTCAACTTCTTTTTTTTTCGTGTTCATTTTTTCAGAAATGATTTCTTTCATTTTTTCCGTTTTGCTTTTCACAATTGTTTTTTCTTTTTCAGTTTTCTCCTCTCCGGCTTTTTTTTCTTCGGGAGTTTCATCATCTTGCGTTTGCTCTTTTTCGGTTTCTTGTTTTTTGCCTTCAGTTTCTTCCTGTTGGGTTTCGCTCTCCCACTGCCTTGTTGTTTCTTCTGCATCTTCTTCCTGATTGAATTCTGGAATTTCCTCAAGCTCTTGCAATTCGCCTTCTTCTTCTGTTTCTTCAGCGGGCGCCTGCCCTTCCTCTTGCAATTCCCCGCTTTTTTCCCCGCCAGTTTCTTCTTGTATTTCCTCTTCAGCAGTTTTTTTTTGCGCTGGCTCTTTTTCGGTTTCTTGTTTTTCGCCTTCAGTTTCTTCAATTTCTTCCAATTGCCCTTCGGCGGTTTTTTCCTCTTTTTCTTCCGGCAATTCTGTTTCATTGGTTTCAATTGTTTCTTCCGGTTGCGTTTCGCTTTCCTCTTTTGCCGGCGCTTCCCCTGCCTGCTTTTCTTCAAGCGCTTTTTTTATTGCCCGCAGTTTTTCATCGTCCAGTTTTGCAGAAACAAAAAATTTTTCGTCTTCAAGCCTGCCCATTGCTTTTTCAGCGGCAATGTTTGCACTGACTATTTCTTTCGGCATTACTACTTTCATTTTTCTTCCGGTCCAGAATTTTCTTTTCAGCGTCAGGACAATTATTGCTATTATGATTCCTGCCAGCGCGTTAATCATGAACATGTCGCCAAGCCCAATGCTGCTTGTGCCAAAAAAATCCTCCAAAAAAGTTGTTGCCCCTACAATCAGGCTGAACATTGTTCCAAACAACAGGCTCCAACCTACCTTCAGGCTTGTTTCAATAGTCCTGCCTTTTGGCCAGCCTATGCGCAAAAACAAGTAGCCAATGCTCACTGAACCAAAGAAAAAGTAAACAAACTCCACAATGCTTTCAAGCGGAACCATATCACCACTTGGTTAGGTTTTTATATTAGTTAACCATTAATTTTTGCATGGTACTGGAATTGGTTTTGAAGGCGATTTTTTCGCTGATTGACTTATTGCGCGGCTCTTTTTTCCTTGCAATAATCGCTTTTGTCATAGTATTTTTTGCTTCTTTTTTGCATGATTGGCTGTCAAAAAAATACGAGTTTTCCTGGCTGAAAGCTACCATGTTAACCAGTTATTTAGCAATCTTCATGTTAATAATATTATTGTATTCCGCACCAGTCATTTCCGGCTTTGGCGAATCAGACCAGGGCGTTGTTCCAGCATTCTTCCAAATGTCGCCAGTTGACTGGCTTTCTTTTATTGCAATGGTTATTTTGCGCAACGCGCTGATTGCGCTGATGTTCACTTTTTTCATTCTCCCCATTGAATTTTTGGGAAGCATGGTTTTCGATTACCTGAAAGAAAAATTCAAGGCAAACAATTGGGTGAATGTTTTCATTGCTGTTTTTGCTGCTTGCTTCGCAACAGCAATCATCTGCCTTTTCCTGTTGCCCTGGATTGTCCCCGGCTTGATTTACCTTACTTTTTACTGGCATTTATAAAAGAAAAAAACGTGTTAAAAAAAGAGCGCAAGGAAAAATTAGTATGCAAAAAGAAATTCTCCTGCAAAAGGCATTCTGCCTTACTATCGCGATTTTGCTGTTGTCAACAAATTTTGCTGTTGTTTTTGCACAAGAACCAACAACTACAGCAGCGCCTGCAGCATTCCCTTCTTCTTTTTCTTGCGCGAACGAAAAGCTTGATGATTTAGAGCGCCAGCAGTTGTGGGATGAAACTCTCAACAAGGGTTTTGTCGGCAGGGAACTCAATGCTGGAACAAAGCCAAACCCTGAAAGGGAAGCGCTTGACCACAATGTTTTAATTACGCCAGACTCAAAAAACGAGCTTGCAATAAAACAAGAAGTGCCAGCGCTGAAAATAAAGCCGGAAGAAATCGCGCATTTGCTGAACAATTATTCGACAGGTTCTTTTGCCTTTGGATTGGAAA
>CAYOAS010000188.1:0-2712 GCA_964402015.1 uncultured archaeon
GCTTGATAAGCGAGCTTTTGGCTGCTGGTTGTTTTATCTTTTTTTAAAACAAAAAAACTATTGCAACTAGTGGAAAGAAAATTGCGGCCCAGACTATTGGCTGCCAAGCAAAAACCTTGCTGCCATCAAGAGGAAATATTGGAATGAGGTTGAATGTTGCGAGCCATAAATTAATGCTTGCTGCAACGCTTGCTATTAAGCCGAAAAGGCTGTTTCCCAAGAGGAATGTTGCTGCCAAAAAAATTATTGCTATTAGAATGTTTGTTGCAGGTCCCGCCAAAGAAATTATGCCGTTTTGTTTCCTGTTGATGTTTTTGCCAAAAATGTAAACAGCGCCAGGAGCCGCAAAAACAAAGCCAGTAACAAGCGCGAGCAATAATGCAAAAACAAGCCCCGTAGGCCAGGCGACATATCTTGCTTTTGCGCCAAACCTGATTGCGATTGCCCTGTGGGCCAGTTCATGGAGGATGAATCCTGTTCCCACAGCAACCATTGCAACAGCGAGCGCGAAGGCAAAATCCGCGGGAAACTTCATGCTTTCGCTGAAAGCGCTTTTCATTACCCAGCCAAAAGCAAAGCTTACTACAAACCAGCTTATTGCAATGTCTTTGGCTTCCCCTGCGTCCATTATTCCACTTTTCCAAAAATAATTATTGTTAAAAAAAATTAAAAACTCGCGCTTTTTGCATCTTTCGCGTTTTGCCGAAAAAAAGCAGTGTTTTTATTTCTCTCCAAACGCATTTTTTTGGTATGGGGATTAATTTTTTTTCTGAAGAGCGGGCACAGATTTCAGTCGAATTAATCATTGTTCTTGCGGCAGTCGTTGCAATTGTTTTGATTCTTGTTTCGCAATTGCAGCAAACCGGCACAAAGGGCGCGGAAAAAATAAAGCAAAAGACCGACGATATTTTTGACGAAATAGACAAGATAAAGTGACGCGCTTGCTCTTTCATATTCCTATGCGCAGGGCGCAGTTGAGCTTGGAATATTTGCTCTTGCTTTCTGCATTTTTTTCTGTGCTGTTGCTGTTGATGCCGCTTATCCAGCAAAGTTATGCCCTTGCTTTATTTGGCCTTGACGTGCGGCAGGCTGTTTCTTTTTCAAAGGAGTTTGCGGAAACAGCCGCGCAATTGAGCGTTTTGGCAGACAACAGCGCGCTTTCAATCGAGGCAAGGCCATTGCACGAATGGACTGTTTCAGCAAAAGGAAAAAAGCTTGTGGTTTCATTGCGCTCGGAAAGCCTTGGAAAAACAAAAACAATCGAAACAACGCTTGTTCCAGATTTGTTTTTTGAAAAGTCCTTCAGGGAAAAAACCACGCTTGTTTTAAAGAAAGAGAATGCTGTGCTAACAATAGACTGTTATCCTTAGCTCAACAAGATTTTCGTTTTCCAGATAAAAAAGCGCGCTTGAAGAAATTTTTCTTTCCGTTTTGTAATCGAATTTTTTTATTTCGATTTTTTTGCCGTTGAATTCTATTGCCCCGTCCAGCTGTGGAAACGCAAACTCAAAATCCGAAGCCAATTCTTTTTCTCCAAGCTCTCTTTCTCCCAACCAAATTTTCAGCAAATCGTTTTCCTTCTGCAGAACCAAAAGTTCAAGCAAATCTGTTTTTTGCGGCTGCATTGGAAAAGAGGCTATTGCAGCCACTGCAAGCAGCGCAAGAATTGCTTCAATCGTGAGCGCGAATGCTTTCTTATTCAATGCAGACAACCCCTTCCAGCAGCGCTTTTTTTCCTTCAACCAAAACCATTCTGGTTATTGCCAAGCAGTTTTTTCCGCTTGCTGTTTCAAGGATTGTTTTTTTTTCGCCATCCTTGAACTGCAACGAGATTTTTTTCAGCAAAACATTTTTTGCCACGAGCGGGTTTGCCTGTTTCAATAGCGCAGTGTCGATTTTGTTTTCCTCTACCCTGTGCTTTTCCGCGTTGAAAACCGCTGCTCCGAGCGCTGGGTTTTGTTCGTTGCGGTTTTTTACCATTATGTCAAGGAGCATTATTGTGTTTTTTTCCAGTTCGAAACCTCGCAATTGTTCTGCATTCGCTTCAATTGAATTGTGGATGCATTGCATTGAAACCAGTGCAATCAGGCAGATTCCAAAAAAAGTGCAGAGCAAGTCCATTGAAAACAAAAGGCCTTGTTCACCCATTTTTTTATTTGTAGTGCGCGTTTGATTTCACTTCCAGGATTGTTGCGGCGTTTTGCTGGTTGAGGAAAACAGTTTCGGCAAGAATGATTGCGCTTGCTTTTGAATCGTTTATTTTTGCGCTGACAGCGCCTTTTTCCTGCTGAAAACAGTTTATGCCAGTTGCTTCCGGCAAGCCTCCAGCGTTGGCAAAAACAGAATCAACCAGCAGCGCGCATTTTTGTGCTTCCGCAAGCGCGTGAAATTCTTCTGCAGCCTTTTCGGTTTCTTTCAATTGTTCGTTTGCTGTTTCCAGAAACAATCCGAGAATGCCGAAAAAGGCGAGCAAGGAGAGCATTGCCTCGATGCTCATTTTATCACCAGTGTTTTGTTTGAATAATCAATTGGAATGAGGAAAATCTGGCTGCTCTTTGGCTTTTCCACGAGCGCAAAAACAGTTTTGTTTTTCAGCAAGCCGCCGGTCAAGCTGTATTCAACAGCAAATGCGCTTACCGGAATTCCAAGCATTTCCGCTTTGATGCCGAGCACTATTGCTTTCGAGTTTTCTTCCAAATCTTTTTTTTCGAG
>CAYOAS010000189.1:0-2702 GCA_964402015.1 uncultured archaeon
TTTGGGGTGTGCCAATGTAAAGATTGTGTAACCGCTTGTGCCCTTTGGCATTAAGCCCGCGCAGCCTTCTGCCAAATAAAGCCCAAAAAGCCAAGAAAGTTCTTCGTCTACTTGCATTTGTTTTAGGTTAACGTAAACTTTTGGGTTTTTGATTGTCCCGCTTCGAAGATTGTTTGCAAGGATTGGTGCAAACGGTTCAAAGTCAATTTCATTCTGGTAACCTGAAAACTCTTGGGCAAATGAAAGCAAAACATCCCCTTTTCTTAACGAATCGCATTGCTTTGAAACAAGGTTCCCAAAAGAATCAAGGACAATTACTGAATGATTCAAACTAGTGCAAATATCACCACCATCAAATTTTATTCTGACTATTTCTTTCACTTTGTGGCGAGAGATTGCTGAAACAGCCAAAAACTCGACACTCTTGGCGGGATTCACTGAAAGAGTTTTTAAATCGCTTGGAAAAGCAATTGTTTCACTCTCGCTTGAAAAATATTCTTTTGCCAGCTCTCCAAAGTTTGTTCTTAAACACTTTTCGCCTTTTTTTACCAACACAGGAGTTTCCGGCACAACACTGGCATTCAGTTCTAAAAAATTTCTTTCAAAGTTTTCCTTGAACAGTTCCTTTGCGAGCGCGACCGCGGAACTGGTTTTTCCGGTTCCCGCTGGGCCAGAGAACATCGCGTTCGGCAAATTGTGGGTTTCAACATAGCTTTTCAGGCGCTTTGTTATTTCTGCTTGCCCGACAACATCTGCTAATTTTTTTGGCCTATATTTTTCCACCCAAGGCAATCCGATTTCCATTTTTTCCCACTTTCCCCTGCAAATTTTCAAACAATTCTTTTCAAAAAACTTTTAAATAATGTTGGGGAATAGGTTGTTTTAAATTAGATTGCCTGCTACCATAATTCAAAGTGGCACTATGACAAAACAAAAATTTGACGCGCAAACAATCGCAAAGATAACCGTGCTTTTTGTGATTTCTTACATTATCCTTTATCTTTCTTCAACATTTTTTTACAAATGGGATTCACCAATGTTCTTCCTCCCGCCGATTGTTGGCTTTTTTTTTGCATATTTTCTGATTGACTGGATTGACGAGTTTTTTGAATCGCGCGCGGCCCATGCATGGTATTTTCCCGTGCTGATTATTGTTCTCGCGCTTGCAGCGGAATACATTGCTCTTTTTTGGTATTACAATTGGGGCAGGGTAATAGGGCAGCAGGGCATGGAGTTTGATTTCATAAACGAATTCAGGGCTTCCGCATTTTTGCCGTTTGTCCTCGCTTGTGTGCTTGGCTGGCTGTCACATTTGATTATTGACAGCACGGCGGAGAACAAGCCAGCGCATGAGCGCAAGACCAGCAAAGCCAAAAAATGATTTTTTCTAAAAGTTTTGTTATGCCCAATTTTTTTGTCGAAGGCTACGGTTGCTCGCTGAACAAATCGGATACAGACCAGATAAAGAGCTTTCTGGAATCGCGCGGTTTTTCCTTTTCCCCGCTGGAAAAAGCTGGTTTCGCAATAATCAACACCTGTGCAGTAAAGCAGCCGACAGAATTCAAGATGCTAAAGCGCATCCGCGAGCTTTTTTCTATTTCAAAAAAGTTTGGTTTCAAAATAATTGTTTTCGGCTGCCTTCCGGAAATTAATCCTGGAGAAATAAAAAAAATCTCGCCAGCAATAATTCAAATAGGCCCGCGCCTGGAAAAATTGGCAGAGTTTTTTTCTCTCGACGCAACAGAATTTGCCCCGGAGCTTCCAATAGGCACTGGAAAGAATCTTGTTTCAATCCTGCCGCTTTGCAGGGGCTGCCTGGGCGAATGCGCTTTTTGCGCAGTCAAAAAAGCGCGGGGAACATTGCACAGTTATTCAATTGAATCACTGGACAAAAAATTCAAGGAATTGCTCAAGCATTCCAAGGAAATCTGGCTGACAGCACAGGATACTGGTTGTTATGGAAAAGACATTGGAACAAGCCTTGTGAAGTTGCTCAAAACGCTTTTGCAGAACAAAGGCAATTATCGCGTCAGAATCGGAATGATGAATCCGCAGCATTTGAAGGAAATGCTGCCAGAACTATTGGAGTTGCTTGAAGACAAGCACATTTACTTGTTTTTGCACTTGCCATTGCAATCAGGCTCTGACCGCATTCTAAAACTCATGAAAAGAAAATACTGCACAAAATTGTTTGTTTCAACAATAAAAAAAATCCGAAAAAAGTTTCCGGAAATTTCTCTTTCAACAGACATTATTGTTGGTTTTCCTTCGGAAACAGAAGGGGACTTCAAAAAAACTCTCGCGGTTTTGAAAAAACTGGAGTTTGACATAGTCAATGTTTCCCGTTATGGCAAGCGGCCGTTCACAAGCGCTGCAATAATGCCAAAACAGGTTTTTGGTTGGGAAAAAAAGCGCCGTTCAAGGGTTGCAGGCGAACTGTGCAAACAAATTTCCTTAAAGCGCAACAAGCGCTTGGTTGGCAGGGAAATGAATATTTTTGTGAATGAGAAAGGCAAAGCCGATTCTTTTGTCGGAAGAACGCGCAACTACAAGCCTGTCGTGATAATGCAGAATCGCTTGGGAAAATTTGTGAAAGTGAAAATCAAAGCAGCTTTTCCAACTTATTTGGCGGGAGAACCAGTTTTATACCGTAACTCCTCAAGGTTTAGGGATTAGGTTTATGCCTAAATCGTTGGCCAAGT
>CAYOAS010000190.1:0-2684 GCA_964402015.1 uncultured archaeon
TGTTGGTGTTTTGGCTATTACTTTTGCCGGCGTAAAACTCATGTTCTCCGGAGACGATTTGAAAGCAAGAGAAGGAGCAAAAGCAATGCTAACCTACGCAGTAGCTGGATTAGTAATTGTTTGGATTGCTCCATTGATGGTCAATTTTTTGACAGCCCCAACAGTGTGAAAACCAACTTTTTTCAAGGGGTTGGTTTTCACGCTTCCCCCTTAATCCAAAGGTGTTTGAATTTGAAATTGAGAGAGATAGTCATAGTTTTTTTGCTTACTTCATTGGTGCCTTTTGCAAGAGCAAGCATTTTGCCAGGCAATTGCTCGCAGTTTAGTGGCGAGGCACAGCAGGATTGCCAAAACATTCTAAGTGATTCAAGCCTTTCTTTGAGCGAAAAAGAAGACTTGTACTTGAATCTTATTGCCAATCAAAGCAGGTTGCCGAGCCATGATTTTGCCTGGAACTGGAACCAATCCATAACATGGGCTTCTACCCCCGCAAACGTTGTGCCGCAAAGCAATGGCATAATCAAAAACGCTTGGGTAAAAATTGTGGCAGTGGACAAGAGTTTTTTTGATTTGAATAAACAAGAATGGTTTTTTTCTTTGTCCGGCCGAGTGCTGGTTGAAAAAAAGCATTCAATCGAACTACCTCAGGACCCTTTGCCGGGGGATTGTCGGACTGATTATGCTTACGAATTGCTTGAGGATAGCCTAAGCGTTAAGCTTAATGGTTTGAATATTGGCAGTTCGCGGGTTTCAAACTATTTCACAAGCTTGGGTGATGGCGCGCAAATGGTTTTTTCTGTTAGTTTTATTGTTCGTGCCAAACTAATAATGCAGCGTTATCGGTTAACGCAGCAGTGTTTTTGGTTTGGCAGAGACTTGTTTTGCACTAACAATTGCTTGCCATATGCTACAGAATACAGGGTTGATTCTGTTAATGCGAGTGATTCTTTCACTGGAAAAGCCAGGGTTGAAAACATTGATTTTCGCGTTGCTGTAGAGAATGCTCCGTTGAAAAAAGTCTTTTTATCCATTGATTCTGATAAAGAAATAAATTTTTTTGAATTGAACTTTGGCAGTAACTCTTTTGGTTTTGGCGAAAGCGTTTTTGACCTGAATTTTACACGAGACGGAATTGTTTTTGTTACTCGTAACAACAAGCAGCAAAAAGAACTGCAAGGATTGATAGAACTTGACGCAAATACTACCGCAAAAAGATTTGTTTTTGTTGCTCCGTCTGTTGAAAGCTGTTCTGTAAAATTGTTTACTGTTTTTGAAGAAAAAGATTTGGCGTGCAATTTGGTTGAATTGCAGCCAGTAAAGCTTGAGGTTGAAACTGATGCGAATAGTTATGATTTTAACCGGCAAATCGTCGTGAAAGTAAATCTTTCTGATTCTTTCGGCACAATTTTGTCTAACAAGAAAGTATTGCTCCGTGCAGGGGAAAGTACAGAGTTAGTTACTGATTCTAGCGGGGTAGCACAGGCGATTGTTTCGGCAGGAGATTCGAAAGGAGTTATTGCTGTCGATTTTGCGGCTGATGGCGAGTTTGGTTCTTCTAGTGCGGTTAAGCGCGTTGCTTTGTTTAACTCAGAGTCATTGGGTGGTGCAGAGCAGGTTGCGGGTTTTTTTGGCGCGTATTATTTTGTTTTTTTGATTGCGAAGAAGTTTTGGATTGGGTGGTAAAGTGGGTTTGTGGGAAAGTGTTGCAAGTTTGCCGAGTGGAATCGCGAGTTCGTTTTTTAGTTATTTTAGTGGTTTGCTTGCTGGTTTTATTCAGCCCTTGTTGGATGTTGCAAAGGTTTTGCTTACTGCAAACATTGATCCTTTTCACTTTCAAAGTTCTTGGCAGATTATTGTTGCAATTATTTCTAGCCTTTATTTGTTGTTGTTTTTGATTGTTGGTTTGAAATTTTTGTTTGGCTCTTATGACGCTGTTCAGAGGAAAGATGCGAAGGAGTGGTTCAAAAAAGCAATTTTATTGGTTATTTGTGTTAATGCTTCGTTGTTATTGTATTCTTTGTTGTTGGATTTGAGTTCCGCGGTTGCCTTGACGCTGTGGAATCCCCAATTCGAATCAGTTTTTACCATTAGCAATTTGACTAGCTTGGATTTTTTGTGGTTAACAATTTTTGCGTTATTCTTGTTTTTGGCTTTAGTTACTTTGGTTGCAAGACAAATTTTTTTGATTGTCGCAGTAATGCTTTTCCCAATCGGACTATTCCTATACTTTATTCCACCGGTAAAACAATACGGTTCAATAATACTAAACCTAGTTGGTGCTGCAGCATTCATGAATGTTTTAGACGTTATAATTCTCGCGGCAGTTAGCTTGTTTTGGAATGAGTTCAGTTCCATTCAAACAATGAATTTGCTTGCCCCAAGCATTGGATTCTTATTCATCTTTCTAGCAAACGCCGGACTAGTCGTTATTGCAATTCAAAAAGCATTGAACGCAGCAGGAATAAAAGTTGACTTGGCTGCAACAGCATCTTCTTTAATCGGTCCGGCTTTGGCGGCGGGTGTTTAAAGTGCCTTATGAGATTCCAAAGAATTTGAAGTATGAGGAGAAGATTGCTTTTGGCTTTACTTTCTTGCAATTATTCTGGCTTGGTTTATTTGGGGGGGCAACCGCCATAATTTTTTTCAAAACACCATTGGATTTTTACTTAAAAGCCGGTTTAAGC
>CAYOAS010000191.1:0-2676 GCA_964402015.1 uncultured archaeon
ATAAGAACTTAGAACTATATAAACATGTGGGCAATAAGCTGCGCAGTTATCTATAAGTGTTGTTTGAGTTTTTTGTTGCCACTTTTTTTATCCAATTTGAAGGAGTGCTATAAGCAGTAATAGCATAAGCATATTCAATGCCTGTTTCTGAATATGAACCAGAAACAGACCACTCATAGCTTGCCAAAAATCCAGCATCAACTGTCGGGGATTTGTAAATTGTTTTTATTGTTGGCTTCTTTTCTTTTGCCGAAAGGTTTGTTTGGTTGTTTGGAGCTGATTTACATTCGCCATCTAAACAACCCCATTGACAACCAGTTACCATAGTCCAAGCGCAATCTTCATTTTGATAACCTCTTGATGTTGAATCTTGGCATTTATATCCTGCAGAACAGGTTTGTGTTGATGCAATTTGTGTTGGCGCTTGTTCGTTCGATTGATTATCTTCGGGTGGCGAATTGCAATTTTTGTTTGAACAACCGTATTCGCAATAATCAATGGACTGCCAAGAACAATCTGCGTTTTGCCAACCAGTGTGGCTCGCGTCTTTGCATTTCCAGCCAGTTGAACAAGAGGCTTTTTCATAGCAGGACGAAGTGCGGTCATTACAACCATATTTACAAAAAGTTAAATTATCCCAAGAACAATCCGAATTACGAATACCGAGATAGCTTTCATCTTTGCAATTTTGTCCCGTTGAACAAACTATATGAGGGATTATACATTGCCCATAAATCACATCACACTGATTTTCACAATAAGATACGTTGTTCCAAGAGCAATCAGAGTTTTGGTAGCCTGTATGAAAAATATCTTGGCATTTCCAACCAGAAGAACAAGTTAGAATCGGCGCGGAATAACTTGAAAGTGTCAATGAATAATCAAATCCATTTGCTGAATTGGAAAATTGCGCATGGTTTGACAAATCATATCCCTTAAAAACAACAAATAATTTTTCTCCCTTCTTGATTTGAACATTGCAAGTTTTTTTTGTCGTATCATTTGTAATTAACTTGCATAATTGTGTTCCATTTGAATCTAAAAATAAAACTTCCCACGAATCGAGATATTTCGAGTTAAATGTATAATTTATTGTTGCATTAATAGTCAAATTATATTCAAAGCAATCAATAAAATTGGGAAAATTATTATTTTGCCAAATAGCTTTGCTCCATCCAAGAGTATAATTGAGGTAAGTTATGGTTCTAATATCATTTGGAGCTGAACAAACAGATGGCAAAGCAGCAAAAGCCGTGCTGGCAAAAGCCACCAAGAAAATTGTTGTTAAAAAAATATTTTTTTTATCCATGTTTTACCAAAATACCTGCTGTTTGGGGAATTAATATAGTTGTGGTTGAAAAAAGTTCAACCAAAAAGTTGATTATTTTCGAATATGCTTTTTTTGTTTGTGTTCCGAAATCGCTTATTTGCCTTAGCCATTTGCGGTTCAGCATATATTGCTTTTGTTTTTTTTCCAGGATTTTTTGTTCCACCAATTTTTTGAGGCTCTTGTAGGTTGCCTGCAATGAAACGTTTCTTTTGCCTTTCAGAATCGCGGAGTGGATTTCGCTGAGGTTTTGCAGCCATTCCTTGCTCAAAATGATTATTGCGAGTTCTGCAATTGTTTTGTTTTTCCGCGGGAGGATTGTTGTTTTGTCTATTTTTTTGCCTGTTCAAGAGATTATTCTGTTGAGTGTAAACAGTTTTTTGTTTATTTCAAATTTTCCGTTTTTGTGCTGGAGGATGCGTTGTTTCACAAGCTTTTTCATTATGGGTTGCATGATGCCGTGGTCTAATTCTGTTATTTCCATTATTTCATCCAAAGTCAATTGCTGGAATTCTGTTAATGCCGAAAAAGCTTTCACGGGGAATTCGAGCGCTTTGTCATTGTTTTTTTCGTTGAGAATGCGCAACAGGCACAGTTCCAGCAAATCCATTTTTTTTCACCAATGGGTTGTGCAGGTGCGCAGTCGGGCTTGAAGCCAGGCGATTGCGCACCTGCGGGAAACAGCGCTTGTTCTGGAATGATTGCTGTTTTGGGGATTAATATAGCTGTGGTTGAAAAAAAAGCAACCAAAAAGTTGAACTTTTTGGCTGTTCCAAAAACAGATTATAAAAGTTTGGCTGAAAGCCTCAAGCAAATTTCAATTGCCACACAAGAAATCACGGGGTTTTTTGAAGAATGCAGACCCTGAACAAATCATGGGCATAAATTTGGTTTACTTTTTATTCAAAGATTAATTCACTTTCTCTACAGCCAGTTGCTTGCAAAAGAAGTAAACAAAGAAAAACAACGCTTGACAGTGCTTGCATATCGCGGGTGATGAGCCTGCTTTTTTTCTTTTTTTAGGTTTTTTTCCAGTATTGTCTTTCGAATTCTTTGAATCCCAAGTGCGCGTACATTTTTGGTGTTTGGGTTTTGTTTGAGAGCGTGCCTAAAGAAACATAACGTATCTTTTTTGCTTTAAACCAATTCAGCGTTTTTTGCAAGAGCTTTTTTCCGATTCCTTTTCTTCTTTTTGACGGCACCAAGTAAAAGGCGTGAATTCTTCCAATCTTTTTGATTTCAAGGTTTGAAGGATTTCTTTTTATTGCTCCGCAAATAAATCCAAATATTTTTCCTTTTTCAATTGCAACTAAAATAATCGAGTTCTTTTCCAAAATCTGCTTTCTAAT
>CAYOAS010000192.1:0-2673 GCA_964402015.1 uncultured archaeon
CGGGCAAAAAACGCAAAAACTAGAAACCTATTACGTAAATTTGACGGAGTTACGGGTTAATGTATTCTGTTGATTTTGAGGAAGTTGAAAGATTACAGCATCAAGGAAAATGGGAAGAACTTACAACACTGGTGATTGACGCTGCGCAACGCCTTGAAAAAGGTGGCGCGGATTTTATTGTCATTTGCACTAATACAATGCACAAAATGGCTGAAGAAGTTCAAGCTAGTATCAGTATTCCTTTGTTACATATTGCTGACACAACTGGCGGAAAAATAAAAGAAAAGGGGTTGAAAAAGGTTGCTCTGTTGGGCACAAAATTTACCATGGAGCAAGATTTTTACAAAGGCAGAATGGAAAAAAAATTTGAGCTCAAAGTAATAATCCCCAATGAAGCAGAACGGGAAATAATTCATTCAGTGATATACGGCGAATTGTGTTTGGGAAAAATAAATAAATCCTCAAAAGAGAAATTTAAGAGAATAATTCAAAGGCTTGCAAAAGAGGGTGCAGAAGGAATTGTTCTTGGTTGCACTGAAATTCCATTATTGATAAAACAAAAGGATGTAAAAGTGCCGCTGTTTGACACCACAATGATTCACGCACAAGCAGCAGTAGAACTAGCCCTAAATTGACATTAAACCTTTCTTGAAGCTTGCTATCTAAAATAGCATTTTCCTTGCGCATCAACTTGGATTAGTTTGTGCGAATTGCAAGCATTTCGCAGTTCGTTTGAGCTGCCGGCAAAAAAGTGTAAATTAACAACTTCCTTCTTCAGTGTCTGAACGAGTTCAATTGCTGGAGTGAAGTCTGCATCGCCAGTTGCAAGCAAAGCAACGTCATACCTGTTTTGGTAGGCAAATTTTATCATGTCTGCAACAAGCATTATGTCTATTCCTTTTTCTTTTGAGAGTTTTAACAATCCAGCTTCAGCCATGAAGTCGTCAATTGCTCTTGTGCATTGTTTGCAGAGCTTTATTTTTTTCTTTGCTTTTTCCACCCTTTCGTTAACAAAAAGATATTTTAACTTTCTAGACCGAACTACAATAATTGGGATTTCTTTCTTTAGCCTTTCATGGAATGATTGCTGCTTCGAGAACTGTTCTGGTTCTATTAGAAAACTTTTTGTTGCATCATAAAAGAATGCCTGTGAAATATCAAATTCTTTTAACAACGCATCGTAAAATGACTTGTAAGAAAAGAAGTCCAATTGTTTGCCTTCTTTTAGCGAATGATAAAAATTAGAACCGTCAATGAACAATATGGCTTTCTTTAGGGGCATAAGAATCAAAGCCCGGGTTTGCCGAAGCACCCCCGGGGATGCAATAATATACTATACTTAGCCGAGGTTTTTAAACATTTGGGATTTACGTCAATAAAAGGGGCAAGGTAAAGCTGACTGCATTACATAAACTATGTACTGTTTCCCCTGCAATCTCTTTGGGGCGTGGCTGTTAAATATGCAAAGAAAAGTTTTCATAACTTATTTTGCTCACGGCCCTATTGTTGATAACGAGAAAGGGATTGCCACTGGCTGGCTTTCAGGAGAACTTTCCAATATTGGCATTCAACAACTAAAAAAATTGAAAAAGTCGTTAACAAAAAAAAGATTTGATGCTATTTTTTGTTCTGATTTGAAGCGTGCTATTGATTCTGCAAAAATAATTTTTTCTGGAACAAAAATTCCAATAATCCCTGACGCACGGCTGAGGGAATGCGATTATGGCAGCCTAAACGGCGCAAGCGCTGAAGAAGTGGAAAAAATGGCTGAAAAATGCATTGAAAGCCCTTTTCCTAGCGGAGAAAGCTATAACGGCGTGGAAAAAAGAATCCGGAATTTTCTTGCTGATTTGTCAGAGCATTATGCCGGAAAAAGCATTGCGATTGTTTCCCACAAAGCGCCGCAATTAGCGCTTGAAGTAATAACCAAAGGAAAAACTTGGCAACAAGCAATAAAAGAAGACTGGCGCAACAAAAAACCAAAAGAATGGAAGCCAGGCTGGGAATACACTTTTTCAATAAACTGGAACGCGCAATACAACAAGCTTGTCCGGGACAAAATTCCTGAAATAATCAAAAAAGACGGTTTTGTTCCAATTACTCATTTTGCTTTGGATGAGGAATATTTGCAGAAATTGAAGGAAAAACTGAAAGAAGAAACACAGGAATTTATTGAAAACAACAGCGAAGAAGAACTGGCAGACCTTTTGGAAATAATTTATGCTCTTTGCTATTTCAAGAGAATAAAAAATAGTTCGCTCGAAAAATCAAGAAAAAACAAAGCAAAAGAGCGTGGCGCTTTCAAAAAAAGAATTATCCTTGAAGAAATAAAAGCCAAGGGGGATGCCTAAATGGAATGCAAAAAGGTTTTGAACGAAAAGCAATGCGCTTGCCCTGATGTTTCGTGCAAGCGCCATGGCGTTTGCTGTGAGTGCGTGCGCTATCACAAAAGCACTGGTTCGCTGCCAAAATGCCTGCGTTAAACAAGATTCATTTTTCAAACCGGATTTCTTTGAACGAGTGCAGGTCAATGCCGTATTTTGCATAAATTTGTATTAATCCCAAGTGCCCGGCGTCTTTTCCCTTTAAGCCAAGCAATTCCAGGCCTTTTTGCACGCCTTCAATGCCTTTCGGCTTCAATTTCCAAAATTTGCGGAATCTTTGGCCAGCTGT
>CAYOAS010000193.1:0-2669 GCA_964402015.1 uncultured archaeon
TAATATGGTTCGGAGAACCCGCTGTATGGATAGTTTTGTGCGTACATTTGTTCTGGATAGCCTGCAAATGCCGTGTCGCCGTACTGGTAGGGCGAGGCAAACCTGCTGCTTTGCAATCCATAAGAACCAGTTCCTCCGGTTGTTGTTCCAAGATAACCGTATCCTCCATAACCGTAATCCTGGTAATTTCCATATCCAGTGCCGTACGGGCAATTATTGATTTTGAGGTTGCTTGCCCTTTTGATTTCAATGCATTGCGCCAAATCGTTTATTTTCAAGTCAATATTTATTTTTGCAAGCAATTCTTCCGGACCATTTTCAGTTTCATTAATTGCCTTTATTATTATTTTTGGATTGTTTTCTCCGCCGACAACATTCGAATCTGGGGTGAAGGTGATTGTAATGCCTTTTTCTTCTCCAGCTCCAATCATTGGCGCAAGGTTTGCAAAAGTGTTTGACAGTTTCACTGTTTCGCTGTTTGACAGCGTGCTTGTTGCAGTGAATTCGCCAAGCGATGATTCGGTTCCATAATCGACTTTTATCTGCACTGTGCGCAATGCGATTGATGCCTTGTCCACTTTGCAATTGTTTTTCATTGCAAATCTTTGTTCTGTTTGTTTTCTTCCGGTATATGCCTTCCATTCAACTGGCTCTATTGTCAGGCAACCGGTGTCGCTTACCTCGCTGCCAAAGCCAATCCGTATTTTCATTGGAATGTTTACTGCCCAGGTTTTTCCAATGTCACTGCTTGAAACAAAGATTGACAGCACGCCGTCAAGGCTTGTTATTTCTTCAACGCGCTTTCCTTCTTCTGTCAATTCCATTTTCAGGAAAATGTTTTTGTCAACGTCTTTTTGCAATCCAGTTCCAATATAATTTTCTTTCATTGAAAACTTTACTAGCCCGCCAAAGTCGCTGCTTATCTGGAAATCGTCAATTTGCAGGTTCATTGCCGTGTCGTTGCGCAGGTGAATGTCTCTTTCAATGCTGAAAATGCCGGTTGTTGTCAATAATTCGCTTATTTCTTCTGGCATTATTGTCAAAATGTTTTCTGTCACCCGTATTTCTTTTGCAATCTGCCTGTAACCGTTTTTTGTTGCTTCAATCCTGAATAATTCGTTTGCATTCGGCGATTGCAAAGTAAAGTGTGCTGTGCCGGCACTGTCTGTTTCTCCAGAAAATACTTGTGCGTTGTCAAGCAAAATATTAATTGCGGCATTTGCTATTACGGCGCCGGAATTTGCGTCAGTAACATGCAGCATTATGTCATTGTCAATAAATGGCACGATTATTTTTGGCAGGATTTCAAGAGCCATTTCGCTTGCTGCGCTCACGCTGATGTCAATTGCCTTTGAAAAAACATTTTCTTTTTGTGATTTGATTGAAATCTTCAGCTTGTTCAATCCTTCTTTTGTTGTCTTGAACAACAATTCGCCCTGTATTGAACTGTTTTTTTTCACATCGCCAACATTCAGCGCAATATTGCCTTGTGCTGTTCCTGTTAATTTCTTTCCGTCGGCTCCGGTTATTGCATAATCGCCAAATTTCAATCCTGCACTGTCATTTCCCAATTCCAGATTGCTTGCCGGATATTCTGTTTCATCCTTGCTTATTATCGTGAACAATAATTTGTAGTTGCCTGAAATCTTTGCGTCATAATTGTCAATGATTGATGTCACTAGCTCTTGGTCCAGGTCTTCAATGCTGTAATAATAGCAAAAGCTTTCGTTGCACAGGCTGCTTGGCCCAACGCTGTAAACCTGCTTGTAAGAATTGGCATACAATGCCTGCTTGCCGCCCGCTGTTTCGCTTTCCCCCAAAACCATGTCCTTTGGGTCGCGCAAGTATGTTGTTGCTTTTCCCCAGCCCCTGTAAGCTATTTCCAGAATGCTGCCCAATTGCGCGTTTTCTTTTACTGTTATTTCCACTTCAATATCGTAAACTCCCGGCTTTGGCTTGTTGAAAATAATGTTTGCCCATTTTGAGTTTCCGCTTGTTATTGCTTTGGAATCAGTTGCATATCCTGATGGTGGAGTGAAGGTCGTTGATTTTATTATTGTGTTTGTTGCAGCATTGACTTTTGAAATGTATAATGAGTCTGCTTCCATTGTGTTTGTTTTTCCTTCGGCTGTTTTTCCAGTGCGCAAGTGTATTCCCGCTTCAGTGAAAGTGGAGTTTGCGGGCACGTGCAATTGCAGCCTTGCCTTGTATTTTTGGCCTGCTGAAAGCGAATCCGATGCAAGGTCCTTGTCTACAAACAATCCCAACAATTTTACGTCAAATTTTGTGACGTCCTTTACCATTTTTATTTCAACAAGCACTGTGTTTCCAGTTTCAGGCATTGCCGGAATCGTAGTATAATCCAGATAGCCTTCCGCGCTTGCTACAAAGAAAACCTTTTTGTCAGCGCGCACGCTGAAAGTCTTTTTGCCTTCCGCGTTTGTATTGCCGCGCTCTATTTCCTTTAAATTAAAAGAATTAATTATTTTTACTACGGCTCCCTGCAATGGCTTTAATTCATCATCAACAACGCTTACTTCCATTGTTCCAGAGCCAATGTTCATTGTAATTGTAAGATTGTTTATCTGCCTTTCAGCAATTGTTATTGGTGCTGAATTCACTCCTTCAAAACCGTCTTTTACTGCATAAACATAATACGTGTCTGCTGG
>CAYOAS010000194.1:0-2650 GCA_964402015.1 uncultured archaeon
TCCCCTCAAACCCTTTGAAGAATGCCCTATATTCCTCTTGATATATATACTTTCTTATATAAATGATTTTCGGTTTCCTGAAAAATGGTTTTTAAGGATTTTGTGGGGCTTGTTTAGACAAAAAAACATTTCTTATATAAAAAATAAGGCATGTTGCCGTGCCGATGATAAAGACCCAGTCAAAAATATGAAAAGCATAAATTAACGTCCCTATGCTTGCGATAATGCTAATCCACCAAAAAGAACGGGGTATAACGCTTTTGCCAGTTTTTTCAGAGGCGAGCCATTGCAAAAAAAATCTCAAGAAGAAAAGAAACTGAAAAAATAAACCAAAGATTAGCCAAAGCCCTATTCCAAGCATTTTAGCACAATCCTTATATTTTTTCCCATATAAGGGGCGAGCACGGTATTGATTCTCACTATTTCCCCACACCCAGATGCGAAACGCTTTTCTAAAAAATACCGCTCCTCTGGATTTTCAAAAAGAACACCCTCAATGATTATCTCTTTCATTTAATAGCCTCCTTTTTAGTTCAAACAAAAAAATCCTGTTTTTATTTATTTGCAGTTCTTTCAAGAAAACAAATTCGAGAGAGCTGTAGTTTGTATAGGTTTTTTCAAACCTTTCCCAATCACTACTATTTACAGCTAAAACATCAACATTTAATGACAACAGCAGGCTTTCCTTGAAAGGAACACCGATGCCGCCACGCTGGCACAAAACATTTGATTCAATTGCAAGCGTTGGACACCAGCCACCAGCCGCAATAGGGTCATCAAATGTATTCATTATTTCAACAAATTCTTTTGATGAATTATATTGTGAAAACTGCAAATCATTTGCCCATCCCGCAAATAAAAAAAGCTGGGAAAGCAGCAGGCAGGAAAAAATAACCACTCTTGCTTTTGGATGCCATTTTGAAAAACAAAACCAGTATCCAGCGAAAAAGGCAAGTGGCAGCAGCAGCAAATAAAAATACCTTGATGGCTGATAAGTGAAAAAACCCAAAATAAGCAGCCCGCCAAACAACCAAATGAAGCAAAAAGTAATTGCCTGCAATTGACCAGTTGAAAACTTTTGTTTGTTTCTCAAAAAGAGAAATGCTGAAATTAAGCCAATCACATACAAGAGGACAGAATACCTAAAAACCCTGTTGAATGCGGCTATTGCATAATCTCTGCAAATCAAAAGCAAGCTGTTTGGAATGTTGTTCACAGCTACAGGCAGGGCACTCGATGAGGCGAACTTGCAAAAAAAAGCAAATAGCAGGCATGTCAAAGAAAAAAACTTTGCTTGCCAATTTTTAAATGAAACCAAGCAAAAAAAAGACAGAGAAACAAAGAGCAGGGTAAAGTTTTCCAGCAAAGCAAGCCGATTAAAAGAGAAAAACACGAAACTTGAAGCTAATAATAGCCCCGTAACTAAAGCCATTTTTACCCCAAAATATTTTTTAATGGCGACGCAAAAAAAATACATGGAAATCAGGCTTAAAATAATTGCGGTAAGCCTGATTGTGAAGAAGCCGACCCCAAACAAGGCAAAACCGCATAAAAAAAAGCCGTTTACAATTATATTATTTAAAGCCGTTGGATTTTGATAATCACAATCTTCGCAATATGGTTGTAAAAAAACCTGTTCAGTTTTCCCTAAAAAGATTGTTCTTATGAAATCTGTTTTATAGCCTTCGTCAGTGAAATTTCCCATGCTAAAATCTATAAAGGCTGGCGGGTCTGCTTCAATTGCATAGAAACGCAGGCAGATAAAAAAAATAAGCAGAGAAAAAAGTAGTAAATTTATTTTATTGAGGTGTGCTTTATCAGTCATTTGAATTCGCCTAAATCTAACATTAATTTTTCACACTGTTGGTCATAATAGTGGCATTCATTACTGCAATAAATAAAATTGTTTGTATCGGCGCACCATTCCCAAACCGCAATCCTTGTTTCATTGTATAAATCTTGGTTTGCCCCGAACCAATAGCCGATATAAAGCAAGGCGGTGATAGCAAAGATTATTAGAGAGCCCAGAAAGACCTTGTTCATAAAAATCGTCTCGCCACCTCAAAAAATTCTCAACCCTTTTTTTGTAATTCTGTTTTTGCTATCCAGTGGATAAAAGCGATTCTTTTGAAGTTTGTTGGCAAGCCCATTTCAGTTGAAATTATTTTGCAAACCTGTTTTCCATTTAATAAGTGTGAAAAGGCGTGTTCTAAATCCATGTTAAAAACAAACTCCATGAAAGAGTTTAGCCAATTGTTTGATGGAAAAGCCATGACTAAGGTTTTTGCATTGGTTGCCTTTAATTTCCTTAATATAGTCTTTAATTCTTCTTCTGTCAAATGCTCAAACAAATCAATGCAAAAAATAGTGTCCGCTTTAATGCCATCTATTGTTTTCGTGCAAGTCCATTCTGGGACAATATCGTAACCGAGATATTTGCAGGTTTCTGGCAAATATTGTTTTAGTTTTTGTGTGCCACAGCCAACATCCAAAACTGTTTCATTGCCTTTTAGTTTTGCCATTTTAACGGATTCTACCAAAATCTTTTTATGATACCAGCCATGCCAAAGAGACGAATAATTGACAGGTTCGTCCTTAAAATTATTTCTCATTTTTTTCAACCCCTCTCAAGAAATTTTCAATTTCCTTT
>CAYOAS010000195.1:0-2640 GCA_964402015.1 uncultured archaeon
ATTTTGCCTTTATCAATTGCTTCAACAAAACACTCTTGCCACACCTTCTGACTCCCTTGACTACAAAAGCAGAAGCCCCACTATACGAAACAACAACAGGAAAAACAGTCCTTGGCACAAAATCCTTCAATGAATCCAACTCTTTCAGCTGGTCCATTATTACAGTCCTCAAAACACCCTTCGAAATCATAAAATTACAATACCCCAAACCAATATTTAAACATTGCGCATTATACTGAGCAATAAATCAAAATATTGCTCAATACAATAAGCATCAAACGCCGCCCGGTTTTGTCAAAGCCAATTCTCGGTCTTGTTCAAAACCAGCTTTCC
This sequence comes from uncultured archaeon, assembly GCA_964402015.1. Classification (GTDB taxonomy): domain Archaea; phylum Iainarchaeota; class Iainarchaeia; order Iainarchaeales; family JAGVWC01; genus CAYOAS01. The sequence continues at coordinate 334 of CAYOAS010000195.1, forward strand.
GCAGCTTTCCACAATCAGTTTTGAAGTTGCTGTGTTGTCAATGATTATTTTGTTTCCGTTTGACAAAGCAAGCGTTGAACTGTTTGGCACAGCCAAAGTGCGTTGTTTAAATGCAAATTCCCGCTTGCCATTGTACAATCTGCTGTCAAAACACGCTTTAGGCCACTGGTTATTTCCCAGCCGCCGGAAACCTGGCAAGCACAATGAAAAACCCGCGGTTGTTTTTCCAAAACAGCAAAAGGAGTGGCATATCTCAGGTATTATTCCCATTTTCTTTGTGTTTAACCAACACTTGCCACTTTAACAGGTCATTTGCTTATTGGTTTTTTTTAAGCCATTTCCAAACTGGCATGAATTGGATTGTGCCTTTGATTCCGAACCATTCCTTGACTTCAATGGCATCAAAATCGAACGTTAGTACCAGCAAGTTTTTGCAGTGGAGTTCACTGCCGGCTTTTAAGAGTGAGCGGATTTCGCGTTTTTTTGTTTCCGGGTTGGACACATCAAAACAAACCTGAATCAACTCTTGAACAATAGTTCCTTTTTGAACCAAAAAATCAACTTCCTCTTGTTGGACGTTTTTCCAATAGAACAATTTATGGTGTTGTTCGATTTCACCTTTTTTGAGTTCAATAGCCACAATGTTTTCAAGCAATCGGCCCCAATCAGGACTCGTTTTAAAGGCCTTGGCAAAAATGAAACCATTGTCAAAACAATATATTTTTTTGTTGGATCTTGTTTGTTCTTTTAGTTTAAACGAAAACCGCGGGACTTCGAAAAAAACAAATGCTTCTTCCAAATACGAAACAAACCTTTGAAGCGTAACCACGCTAGTAGCCTGAACGGATTTTTTTAACGAATTATAAGAAAATTCTTTCGCAATGTTGAACAATAAATGGTTCGCAATGTCTTTCACGGTTTTAATGCGCCGGATTTTATAGCGGGGTACAATATCCTTGAATATAATAGAATCAAAAAGCCTTGCCAAATAATCCGCGTAATCCAGTTTTTTTACCAACGGTTCCGGAAAACCCCCGTACGTGGCAAAGTCCAGCAATTTTTGCTTTATTTCTGCACTAGTCAACTCTTTTTTTTCCAGTGCCAAAAACTCTCGAAACGAAAAAGGAAAAACATACGCCAAAGTATGCCTGCCAGTCAAGTGCGTGGCCAATTCAGCACTCAACAAATTTGAATTGCTTCCGGTCAAAAAAAGGTTTCTGCCTTGCCGCTGCAACCGATTTGCCAGCAACTCCCAATTAGGAACATTTTGAATCTCATCCAGCAACAAAAAACGCGGTGAACCATACAATTCGTCAATCACTGCCAAAATTTCGTCAAAATCTGAAACTGCTGCCAAGTGCTCGTCGTCAAAATTAACATATCCAAAAGAACCCATTTTCTGCAACTCATGAATTGCAAAAAAAGACTTTCCCGCCCTACGCGGCCCAATCACCACCTTAATCAAATCACTCGAAACATTCCGAAACACGACACTTCTCACAACAAACGGCTCAGACAAACGCGCATTTAATTCACGCTGCTGCAAAACCAAAACATCCCGCAACATACAACACCACAGTGAACAAAAGTATATAAAAATGTTCACTATGCTTGTTTGGTGGTGTTTTTTTCCCATTTTTACAATGTCGCTACCAGAACGCACGTTGCTTTAGCAGCTGGTCGTTTCACGCTACAATAGCCAGAACGGCTTGCAATCAGTTTCCCAGCCTTGTCCAGCACGAGCTTGCCACCACTTTCCACAATCAGTTTTGAAGTTGCTGTGTTGTCAATGATTATTTTGTTTTCGTTTGACAAAGCAAGGGTTTTTGTGTTTGGTATTACATTAACAAAAACATCCAATCCACTCATTTTGGCATTGCCCCTGAATTTTTTGAATGAATTTTTGATTTCAATTCCAGCAACAGGTCTTCTGCGAATTGAAAATATTTTTTAATTGTTTTTTCATCAAAATATTTGCCTTTTTCGTATCCTCCTGAATGCAGGTCAGAAGCCATTTCTAGGTATGCGTTGTAGGTTTTTTGATTGATTTTTCCTCTTGCGAGAAGGTTGTCTCTTATTAGGAATTGCAGTGCAAGCCTTCCAGTGAATTTGCCTCTTTTTCCATCTTTTTCTATTTTTTTTATTCCGCTTAGGTAAAGCAGCGCTTCCAAGCTTGTTTCAACTGATTTAAACAGTTCTTCTGCCGCTGGAAAAAGCCTGCCTTCCTTTAAATTAAGCTCTGCAGATAACATGTATAGATACCTGCGTGGTTTATAGCGCATAGATTCCTGTGAAGAATGATTGTAT
>CAYOAS010000196.1:0-2629 GCA_964402015.1 uncultured archaeon
TTATTTGTTTTTTCCTGACATTGATTATGTCTGACAAATCTATTATTGTCAGTTGGCCTGGTTTTACCAGGTCGTTTATGCTTGGTTCGTCTGTTTTTCCAAACAACTGCAAATCTTCCAGGTCAAACAGCCAGGACAACAATGGCATTTTTGTGTTTTCTTTTATTTCGTTGTCCTGCATTAGTTCTGTTTTTATTGCGTTCAAATCATACGGTCCGAGGCCGGAACGCATTTCTTTTTGCAGTTTTGAAATAATTTTTCCCAGTTCTCTTTTCTGTATTGCCGTTAGGCCGGGAATTATTCCTGCAAGCATTCCGACGCTTAGTTTTGAAACCCCGATCTTTATGTCGCGCGCGCGGACTATTTTTGAATGCCTGCTATAATCTTCATGCTTTTTGTCTGTTGTTGGCAGCGTTTCCGCAAAAATTCCGTATTCTCCGTGCGAATCAATTACGATAATTGCAATTCTTCCTTGCTCTTTTTTTCTCGACAACAATTCTTCCAAGAGCACTGAAACACAATGCGTTTTGCCGGCCCCGCTCATTGCCATTATTGCCAGGTGCTTTTTCAATAAGCGTGAGAGGTTTAATTTTACCGGCAAATCATGGTATTCAACTTCTCCCAATAACAAGCCGTTTTCTTCGTCAAAGCCCAAAAATTTTTTGAGGTTTTCAGCACAAGCTATTTTTACTTTTGCGCCGGGGCTTGGCGGATAGGAAGAGCGCTTTATTTTTTCTCCCGCAAACACGCCGAGCGGTCTTGTTTGCGCCAACAAATATTCCCATTCTGTTGTCGGAAACTGTTCAAAAATTTTTGCGCCAGTTGCCTCGAATTCCTTGACTGAATCCGCGCGCTCGAAATAGCGATTGGTTTTGATAACATTCGTTATGAGGCAAATCATTGTTCCTTCGCTATATTGCACTTCAATAAATTGGCCTCTGTGTGCAATGCCTTTTGTCACAACAAAATCCAGTTGCGAAGGGCTTGGCCCAAGCGGAGTGCTGACAACAGTCCCGATTTCTTCAGTCAAAACAAATCACCTTTTCTTGCTCCTGCCAAAATTTTTTGTGAAAAGAACCCTATAAACCATTTTCTCCTCTACACCAAAAGTACTTTTTATAGAAATATTGAAACGCTTTGACAATTTTTTAAGTTCTTCTTCAGGCAACTTGGTGATTACTATTGCAACCCCGCCTGGTTTTAGAACAGAAACTATTTGAAAAATGGCTTTTTCCTTCAGCGGGGTGTGGAATGCGCCGCCGAAACAGGAATTGACCAAATGAAACTTATTTTTACCAAATACTTTAACTAAATCAATAACATCGGCATGCTTATCTGGCCAGTTAGGGCCTGCCATTACGTCTGTCCTGGTAACAGTGACATTGTCCAGCTTCATAAGGCTCTCTTTCAAGCTGCTCTCCCCAGAACCTTCGTCAAGCACCTCAATCGTTTCGCTGGGAAACCTTCTTCTTAAATGCCCTATTAAAGAATTAAAATTTACTTGCTGAAGACTTTCAATACCCCGTATTCCTCTGCCACGCTCTAAGTAAGGGGTAACCCCTAGTAAACTCGCACCATAGAGGCGCATTTGCTGGTTTCGAACCATTTTCTGTTCCCCTACAGAAAGCTGCTTGAAAGAAACGTTTTTTCTCCTGCGCAGCTGCCTTTGCCTAATTTGGAAGATTCTTTTTTTTGGTTGCACTAAAAACCACTTGCTTTTTTTTATTCCATTTCTATCAAGTAACAGCCGTGCCTTTTCAAGTCCTCTGCCTTGTAGTAATCGAGCGGGTTGAATTTTGAAACACGAACGCATTTCTTTTCAATTGTCCTGCCGGAAAACTTTTTTGCCTTGGGGTCAAATTCCCGCAGAACCAAACTATCGCCTGCATGCAATGAAAAATCAGCAATGCGGAATTCTGCTTTCATTTCCCCGTTCATTATTTTTTCAAAGGAATCCAACCAGCATTTTTTTTCAATTATTGCCATTTTTCTCTACCTCCAACAATTCAAGCAATTTGCTCAAAGAACTAATTACGGCAACAGATTTATAGTGCTTTTTCCTGCTGTGTTTCCTCTGAACAAGTATTGCGCGCATTTTGGCATTGCGCGCGCCAGCAATATCGGTTAAGGAATCGCCGACCATTATTGCTTCTCTTGGTTTTAGGCCAAGCTTTTTGAGCGCGCGCTTGAACATTTTTGGTTCTGGCTTCAAAGAATGCGCTTCAAACGACAATTGTATTGAATCAAATATTTTGTCAAAGCCAAAGCGCTTTATCGTTGCGTGCATGCCAAAGTATTGGCAGTTTGAAACAATGGCGAGTTTGAAACCGCGTTTTTTCAGTTCGCGCAAAACAGGCAGTGCTTCCGGAAACGGTTTTGTTTTTTGAAGGTTTTTTTTCCAAAGCAAAGCAAGCAATTTTATGGTTTTTTTGTCTGATTTTGTGCCAAATTTGGAGAATCCCGAAGCAAAAAATTCTTGTGCAGAACCAAATTTTTTTGTCATCGTCACTTTTTCAAACCGCTTCCTGAAATATTTGAAACTGTAGTTTGTCAGGTCCATGATTTTTTGGGTGTGATATGGACCTTTGCATAGCTTGTGTGACATATTTAAATAGTCCAGTGCTGTATT
>CAYOAS010000197.1:0-2620 GCA_964402015.1 uncultured archaeon
CGACACAGAAAATTGGGGATTTCTTTCCTTACAAGACTAACAAATGTTGGCTCGGGCACTTTTGTGAGCGATTCGCAGAGCGGTTTCAGGGCGTACAATTCAAAAGCAATTGCCACGCTTGTAGGATTAAAAAACAAGGGTATGGGCGCTGGCTCTGAAATTTTAATCCACGCTTCTGAAGCAGGATTAAAAATTGCAGAGGTTCCGATTTCAGTGCGTTATTTTGCCCACTCGAAAAGAAGCAGCGTATTGCACGGCGCTGAAGTCTTTAGATCGATTACCAACCTTTTGATGCTGAGAAAACCTTTTGCTTTCTTTGGATTCCTTGGGCTTACCGCATTGCTTATTGGAATAATCTTTGGGGTTTTCACTATTGGCCTTTACAACAGTAACAAGGCGCTTCCATTTGGCCCGACTATTCTAACGGTTTTCTTTTGCCTTATTGGAACGCTTTGCATTTTTTCTGCAATTATTCTCGACTCTGTCAGCAAGATAGTGAAAGAGCTGGGAAAGAATAACTAAAGCGATATTGCAATACCGGCTTACTTTAGACCCAGCATACTCGACAGCATTCTCAAGCCATTCAGGTTGGTTTTAAGGTCATCCAGCGATCGCATTTCAAATATTTTTTTTATGAGATAGCTTGGCCTAAGATAAAAAGACAAGTATGCCCAACGCAGTTCTTTTGCAAGGTCTTTTATTTTTCGGTCAAACAATAGCGAGGCGTCAAGCTTTGAAGCGTTCGCGTAATTGAAGGAAGCCCAGTCAACGCTTGCAATCCTTTCCTTCATCAGGGAAAACAACTCGCTTCCCGGAAGAGGGGTGCAAACAGAAAATTGCGCAAAATCAGCCCCAATTTTTTTTGAAAATTCTATTGTCTGGTTTATTGTTTCTTGCGTTTCTCCAGGCGAGCCGAGCATAAAGTATGCGACTGTTTTTATTCCAGCTTTTTTTGTTTCAACAAAAGCATTCTCAATCTGTTCAACAGTGATGTCTTTCTTTAGGTTTTCCAGTATTTTTTGCGAGCCAGACTCTACGCCGAAAGAAACCATATAACAACCAGCTTTTTTCATTAGCATTAACAGTTTGGGGTTGACGAGATTCACGCGCGTTTCACAAGACCAGGGAATGTCCATCCTGTTTTCTATCATTAGCCTGCAAATTTCTTCCACTCTTTTTTGGTCCAAAGTGAAAGAGTCGTCATAAAACATTATTTCTTTTATTCCAAATTTTTCCTTGAGAAAAGAGATTTCTTGCAAAACCCTTTTTGGGTTCTGGCTCCTGAAAGTGCTTCCGAACACTGGCTTGGAACAATAAATGCAGCGAAAAGGGCATCCCCTGCTTGTCAGCATTGTCATAAAAGGAAGCCTTCTGCCGTGAGGCGGAAAAGGCCTGTATTTTCTTATTGGCAGCAAATGATATGCCGGATATGGCAAAGAATCCAAGTCCTTTATTGGCGCGCTGTCGGGAGTTTCAATTATTTTTTTTCCTTTCCTAAAGCAAATGCCCTTTATTTTTTCCAGGCGATTGCACTTGGATGAAAGCAGTTCCGCAAAAGTTTCCTCGCCCTCGCCTTTTACTACAATATCAATAGAAGGGCATTCCTTGAGAGTTTCCTTTGGCAAAATGCTTGCATGCGGCCCGCCAAAAACGATTTTTGTTTCAGGGATAACAGTCTTTATTTCTTTTGCCAATGCAAAAGAAGCATTCAGGTTGGAAGTCATGGCGCTCATGCACACTATGTCAGAACCAGTCAATCTTTCGCCCAAAACAGTTGGCGTTAGCTCTGTCACGTTGCCATCTATCAGTTGGGTTTCGGCTCCGGAGTTTTCAGCTATTGCTGCAAGAATCGCCAAGCCCAAAGGAGGTTGGGGAAAGCCAATTGAAGCGTGTGCGCTAACGAAAGAAATCTTCACAAAAACCAGACATAAAGAATGGGAAAGAGTTTAAATTCAGATTTGGGTTTGTGTTAATTATCTATTTAATTGATTGTGTTTAGTAGTTTAATTTATGCTGGACTTTTTTAGGTGTTTTTTTTGCAGGGTTTTTTTGCTGCTCGCGCTTGTTGCTTTGCTGGTTAATGTTTTGCCGCTAATTTTTTTCAATTCTGACAATTATTTCTACATTCCTGACGTTGCAGTTCACAACTTCTATGTATCAACAATTTCACAAAACCCTCCTTTTTTTGCTTCTTCAGAAGTATTGTCAAAGCTACCGTTGTCCACAACAATTACTTTATTTGCAAACCGTTTAGCACTTTGTACAACTTTTGCAACATGCTTTCCTTCGTTGAAAGCAGGAATCACCACAAAAATTTTATTCGGTTGCATAGACAATAATCTATGTGCTTGCTTGTATTAAATAAATTTTGCCCACAGGAAATATTTTTGTATGAATAAAGAGAAATCAATTGAAAAAAAGGTTCAATATATTGTGGGATTTTTTCTTATTTCAACGATTTTTGTTTTGTCTCCTGCATTTTTTTTGTACACTACTGATGATTACATTTATGTTAATGACGGTTTGGACATGGCAAACCATTACCAATACGTTTCACTCATCGCAAAAGATGTTGGCAACATTGCGTTTTTGGGCAACATTCCAATGTTTTTCCATTTGA
>CAYOAS010000198.1:0-2603 GCA_964402015.1 uncultured archaeon
TGTTATTCAACAAATGATATACCAGAATTATCAGAAATAATAGACAATGAAATTTATCCTACTGGAGCGCCTGCATTGAAAACAGCTTATGACGGTTTCGCGACAATAAAAATGGCTGTCGGAAAAAACATTTTAGCCCGCGCAGTAAAAGACATTGAATCAGGAGAAGCAAGCAAGGTAATTGTCGCAATGACAGAGAACGCGGTTGCGATTCGCATGCGCACCTCTTCGACAGTAAAAACGCTTTTGGTTTACACTGATGAAAACTCCCTGCTTGAAAGCGGTTACGCGCAGATAACAAGCGCGGCAGAAGATTTGTTGTTTGATGCAAATTTTGAAAGCGGAACAATTGTTTTTGACGCGCGCAACAACAAAACAGCAAACGTTGCAATAACAACCCCGGATGGAAATGTTTTCACTGAACAAATAAGCATTTCGGATTCAAACGCGCCAATAAAAATTAATCTGGGAAAAGAAAACAACAATGCGCTCGCGCCGCAGATAAAGTTTTTGGGCATAATCGACAGCGAAGGAAAAACAGTTGGCTCGCTTTCTCCGGGAAAAGAATACTGGTTAAAGTTTGAAACCAATTGGATAAAAGGAATTTACAACGGGGGCATTCATGCAAGGATTGGGAATGATGACATAAAATTTGCTGATTCGGAAGATGTTGGAATTGTAGGATACAGTGCTGTTGGCGCTGAATCGTTTTACGGCAGAAGCTGGAACATGTTTCCGGCGCCAGGCAACGAGGGAACTGATTTCAGAAATGCAGGAAAAGCCGGTGCAATGAACAAATGGCTGGAATTATATTATGCTAATCCGGAAGGAGTGAAAATAGTAAAGGTAAAATTGCGCGTGCGGGAAAACGCTACAATGCAAAGCACAATGCTGCATTACAGGGCATGGGCAATAATCGGAAACAGTTTCGAAAGAAACCCTATTGACAGTGAACTGGAAAAACAACAATTCACTGAAGCAAAAACAGGATTGTACGCTGAAACAATTGACACAGAGCTTTCACTGTTTGCAACAGAAGCAAAATGCGAAAAGCAAATCTGTGTTTCTTACAATTTTGTTTCAAGCAATGGGGAAATAATTCCGGCAACAGAATTCAAGGCAATAAAAGACAGGGTGTTCGCGCTCGAGGCAACAATCAGGTCGACAAAAACAATTGGCGCACTAATAAAAGCCAATACCCAAAAGGACAAGCCAAAAATCGGTTTTACCGGGGTGGAAGTCGAAAGCTTTACTGAATTCATGGACAACAATTCAACGCAACCAAGCATTGAAGTGAACGATTTGAGCCTGGTGGAGAATGCAGAGAGGCGCGTGAGATTTTATTTCAAGCCAAGATTGCTGGGAAACGCTTCAATAAAAGTGCAATTGATTGCAGAAGACACTGCGGTAAACAATGAATTCTTTTTCAATATCTTTGAAGAAAGATTAATGACAGCAACAATAATGCCTGAAACAACCAGCGTGGGAACAGACTTCACTGTTTATGTCAAAGACGCTGACGGAAAGGGAATAGAAAAAGCAAATTTGCTGTTAAAAAACGAAAGCGGAAGCATTGTTGTTTCGCTCAATGGAAATGCAAGCGAAAAAAACGGTGCAAACGGAGCATACTTTTTCAAAAACAATTTCGGAGCCGGAGTTTACTCGCTTGAAATAAGCGCGCAAACATTCACTCCAATAACGCAACAGGTATTGATTGGTTCAACTGGCGCGCTGAAAGCAAGCGTGGAAGAAATAATGATAAACATTCCAAAAACAGAAAGAAGCGGCACAACAATGCTGCAACTCGAAAACATTGCAGGAATAGATGTTCAAAATATTGAATTTGAATTTGACAAAACAGACAGCTTTCCAATAGAAATTGAATTGACTGCGTCAATTCCGGAAACATTGCACAGGAACGGAAAAGCGCGCGTTGAAGTCAGCGCATTATACAACGGTGACGCAAACAAGACATTGCACGCTGAAGCTGACTTGATAATAAAAGGCAGTGTCGCAGGAAGATACCCCACAACAACGACAGTGCGAGTGATTGCAGAATACAACAAAAAAATGGATTCAAATTGCCTGGATTTTGACAGAAAAAGCATTGAAATAGCATTGACAGGCGAGGGAGAACAAGAGTATAGTTTCAGCAACAACTACCAGAACCAATACGGAAACAATTACAATTATCAAAACCAGCCATTTGAAACAAATTATAATTATCAAAACAATGCTTATAACTATTACCCAAACAGCTCTGCCTATACTGGCGAAGGAGACCAGGCGGAAGAAAGCATTTTAGTAAAAAACAATTGTGGAATCCCATTGGATGTCGAAGCGCGCGCTGTTCCAAAAAGCAATGCAAAAAACGACCAGATTGAAGTAATGGTTGACAATTTCAGCATTGAGCCAAACCAGTCAAAAACAATAACAGTCACTGCAACAAACAGAGTGCTGCGCAGATACGATGCAAAAGAAAAACGCAACTTTGACATTGTTTTCACAGCGCCACAATTGGAAAAACAATTGCCATTGACAATAACGCTCTGGGACAAAAGGTTTTCGATTGCAATAAGAAACAGCATTGTATTATGGCTGTC
>CAYOAS010000199.1:0-2596 GCA_964402015.1 uncultured archaeon
TGCAAAGCAGAAGGGGGAATATGGCATCAGAATTGGTTTTTATTTTAAAAGTGGTGAGACTGCCTTTGACTTTTTAGACGTCGATGCTAGTAACGAGCACCTTTATACTATTGGGAGTATTCGAATAAGCTAACCCATTTAAACCTTACTTATTAACATTATTTAGTTAACTTACTTATTGGTGGTCTTTTGCAATATATTTCAGTCGTAATGCCTTGCCTTAACGAAGAGAAGAGTATTGAATTTTGTGTTAAAGGTGCCCTTAACTCATTAAAAAAGGCAGGTTACGACGGGGAAGTTATTGTTTCTGACAATGGCAGCAAAGATAACAGTGTTGCGATTGCTACAAAAGCAGGCGCTCATGTCGTTTATCAGCCATTGAAAGGTTATGGCAATGCTTACAAAAAAGGTTTTGCAGAAGCTAAAGGCGATATTCTTGTTATGTTAGATTCTGACAAGACATACCCTGTCGAAGATATTCAACGTTTTGTAGACCCTATCATTAAAGGAAAAGCAGAATTTGTCATTGGAAACAGATTGAAAGGAAAAATACACCCTAATTCAATGCCTAAACTGCACAAATATCTCGGAAACCCTTTTTTAACATACATGATTAATTTTTTGTTTAGTTCAAAATGGGGCGATGCATATTGCGGAATGAGGGCATTTACCAGAGACGCCTACAATAAGATGCAACTGCATACTACCGGAATGGAGTTTGCACTTGAAATGGTTTGCAAGGCTTCAATGCTGAAATTAAAGAGTATACAATTGCCAATTAACTATTATGCCAGGGAGAAGGGAGCCCCGTCATCTTTACGTTCCTTTTCCGATGGCTGGAGAAGCGTAAGATTTATGCTTTTATTTACCCCCTTACACCTATTCCTGATTCCAGGAGTCACCCTGCTCTTGCTCGGATTAGCCCTCTTATTTTTAAGTTTTCTGAATCCTTTTGCAAGCAGCAATTCGACAAGCACTTTTTTGCCTATTTTAGGGTCCTTTTTCTCGATAGTAGGTTTCCAAGCAATATCTTTTGGTTATTTCACAAACAGCTTTGCCTTTGAGGACAAATTCATCCAGACAGGAATGCCCAATTGGTCTGGGAAACTAACTCTTGAAAGGGGGTTATTGGCCGGTTTTAGCTTGCTCTTAATTAGTTTAGCTAGCGGAATTTATTTGCTACTTTTCTCAAACCAGCACAATGTTTCTTTAGTCAGATTTGGAATAATTATTTCTACAATAACAATTATTTCAATCCAAATAATCTTTGGATCATTCTTTTTGTCAATGCTCGGAATAAGAAAGAAAATTAATGGTGACAACCATTGAAAATCGCGTTGGTATATGACCGCGTTTACCCCTATCTAAAAGGCGGCGGAGAAAAACGTTTTTTCGAGGTTGGAAAACGATTGTCCCAAACCCATGAGGTTCATTTTTTTGGGATGAAAAGCTGGCCAAATGACTTCAGGAAAGGCAATTGCTTTTACCACGGGTGCGGAAAAGAAAGAGAATCCTATAACAAAAAAGGCAAAAGAAAAATCACCCAGGCAATCCTCTTTTCAATTTACCTTTTTCCACAGCTAATGAAAAACGATTTTGACGTAGTTGATTGTTCCTCTTTCCCATACTTTTCAATCTTTTCCGCAAAAATAGCAAGCACAGTCAAAAACAGGCCGTTGGTTGTAACATGGCACGAAGTATGGGGCAATTACTGGTTTGAGTATATTGGCGCGCTGGGCTTTTTTGGAAAATTTGTTGAAAAGATTGCCTCTAAATTGCCGGACAAAATAATTGCTGTTTCGGAAAAAACAAAAAAAGGCTTGATAAAACTCGGAGTAAAGCCGGAAAAAATAACAGTTATACCAAACGGAATAGATTTTGAAGAAATTGAGGTCGTTGTTCCCGCAAAAAAAGGCTTTGACGTTGTTTTTGTAGGCCGCCTGACTAAGGAAAAAAATGCTCACTTGCTTATAGAAGCAATTGGAATAGCAAAAAAAACCAATCCAAACGTTTCCTGCGCAATAATCGGAAACGGGCCAGAATTCGATTCCTTGAAACAGTTAGTTTCAGAAAGAAAGCTCGAAAAAAACATTTCTTTGCTCGGCTTTTTAGACTCAAAGGAGATGTTTTCCATAATGAAAGCCAGCAAAATATTTGCATTCCCATCAGTTAGAGAAGGTTTTGGAATAGCTGTTTTGGAAGCCAATGCTTGCGGATTGCCAGCGCTTGTGTGCGTTCACGAAAACAACGCTGCAACGGATTTAATCGAATGGAACGAAAACGGCTTTATTGTCGAACCAGACGCGGAACAAATAGCAAAAGCCATTCACTCAATGAACAATAAAACATGGAACAAGGAGAAAATCAAGCAAAAGGCAAAGGAATTTGACTGGAACAAAATCAGCCAAGAAATAGAAAAATGCTACGAGGGGAAAAAATGAGGACAAATATGTTTGGCAGAGTTTATAAAGAAAACAAAATAACTATCCTTGATTTTCTTGAAAAAAATCCGAGCGCATCGTTGCTAGATGTAGGCTGTGCCAACGGGGTTTTTACTGAAGAAATAGCTAACAAAATTAAAGCCAAACATGTTTAT
>CAYOAS010000200.1:0-2591 GCA_964402015.1 uncultured archaeon
CGAAATAATTCTTGCAAATTTTTTTTCTTTTATCCATCTTATTATTTCTGTTGCAAACTCGTTAGTGTTCTTGTTCGGAATCACCTGTTCAGAAATAATCACTGCAAGCTTTCTATGCTTGTCAATAAACAACCTGCTTGGATACACTGGCTTGCCCTCGCGCACGCGAATCATTGGCACAAAAATATCGCTGTGAATATAACCAAGCTTTTGCATCTGCAATTTTTCAATCAAATATTTTGCGGCAATTGTTCCAACCAAGCCCATGCCGGGAAAACCCTCAATAAGAGTATAACCGCGCAAGTCAATCTTCTGGAATTCCCGTATTTCAACATGCGCCTTATGCCATTGATTCAAAAAAAAAACCACCAATAATAAGACGAAAAAGAGATATTTAAACCGCACGGTTTGGCTTCAGATTGTGTTGTCCCGAATTATGGCTTTCCAAATAACTATTGCGGTTAAAAAAACTACTTTGGCAAGGTTCAATAAAGATTGAACAATTCAATTACTATTGAACCAACTTTTTTTTGAGCCTTTGCAACAAACCCGCAATTATTTTGGTTTATTGGATTGTCTGCTTTGCCTTCTTTGGTTTCTTGCTTTTGCTTCTTTCAGTCTTCGAGCAATTCTTTCTGTTTCAATTCTTTTTGCTTCTATTTCGGCTTGTCTGCGCCAGTCAGGTGATGCAAGATGTTCTTGATGCATAAAGCAATTCTGTTCAGGAATTTTAAGCCTCTTTTGGAGTGCCCGCAGATGGTCTGAAACAGCGACAACAACTGTGTCGCTTCTTGCGCCACATAAAAGGCTTTCCCATCTTTTCTCTCTCAATGATAAATTTTGGTAGGCCATATTTTCAATTCTTAGTTTTTGGTCTTGCTTGGCTTTTTGGTACCTATCCTCCTGTTTTTTATCATCCATAGGAATAACTTTTAGTCCTGCTTTAATAGCTTCCCTTGCCAAAAGTTGGTATGAACCAGCCATTCCTTTGAAAACGTTCTCGCTGTACAATTTGGATATAGAAACTTTTGGCTCGTATTCTGGGATTGCGCTTAAGAATTCAGCAGTAATTTCAAGATAAAGAAATCTTTTCCCTTTGATCACTTGCCTAAATTTTTCCATCCCTTCTTTAACTTCTGCTTGGCCATGAAAGACCCCGAACAGAACTGGCTTGTTTGGATAAATAATCATCTCGTTCGCCTCTCAAAAAAACCTGTCTATCGTTGCCTGTTTTTTTTGCAATCCTTTGATTTTTGCTTTTGGGTTCCCTATCTCGAAATCAATATGGAAAAATTCCAGACCATATCTTTCCAATAATTCGTGCGCGTTTTTTCCAATTGCTGGCGCGATTAAAATGCCCCTTGTTTCAATCCCCTTCAGGTTTTTTACCTGGTCCATGTAACGCTTCAATTGCTGGACTGCATTATAGTCAGCCTGCCTGCGCTTTAATTCAATTACCACCAACCGCCCTTTTGCATCCTCTGCAAGAATATCAACAAAACCCTTCCGCAAAACTTCCTCTTGATTCAACGGTTTCAATCCAGCTTCCAAAAAAGAAAGGTCCTGCATTAATTCGTTGCTTAACTCGCGCTCGCTGCCGAACAGGCAAATGTCTGAATTCTCATTCATTTCATACGCCTGCAAATCGTCAACAGAATAAAAAATCGCTTTTATTATTTCTTTCGGCCTTGCCTTTTTTGCAGTCACAACAAGAGCATTCTCAATTATCCCGCAAGAAATATCCGCGCCCATCATGTAATTTGTCGGCCGCAACAGCCTGTTCTGGTGGATTGCAAAACTGTTGTCGCCTTTTATCATCAGCATGCGCTTTCCCCTCGGCAGCTTTGAAGCAGCACGCCCCCAGTATTCCACGTATATATCCCCCACTACAAGTAACAAATCTTTTCTACTGATTGCAGCCTCTATTTCTTGGCGGGCCTGCTCGAAATTCATGGTAAAAAAATTAGCACAAAATTGTTTTTAAGCCTGTCTTTCTTCTTAAGAAGATGGCTTGGCTGAATGCAAGCCAGAGCTTGCTGCAAAGCTGAACCAGTTGCTTGCAGAAGAAGTAAACAAAGAAAAACAGCGGCTGCTGGTTGTCATGAGCGGGCACTGAAAGCCTGCTTTTTTTCTTTTTATTTTATTGCTTGTTGTAGTTTTCCTTTTTTAAATAGGGTCGGTTTTCGATTTGTTGGTTTCATTTAAATATGGGTTTTGTTGTTTTGTAAGTTGGAGGCGATTGTAAATGGCTTTGCTGTTATCTACTCAAAAAATTGGTGGCTATGCTTTCATTGTTGGTGTAGTGATTGCAGTGCTTGCAGGAATTGCTGGCGGCTTGGTTGCCGGGTATGCTGGTGGAATCACTTTGGTTTTAGTGATTCTGGGTTTGATTGTCGGCTATTTGAACATTTCAGACAAAGAAGTAGTAACATTCATTGTAACATCAGTTGGCTTGATTGTTGCCGGTTCAGCGAACTTGAAGGTAATTGATTCAGTTGTCGCTGGATTAGGAACAGTTTTGCAGGCAATTTTGGCAAACATTGTGGTGTTCATTGCACCAGCAGTAATTGTAGTTGGATTGAAAACAGTTT
>CAYOAS010000201.1:0-2589 GCA_964402015.1 uncultured archaeon
AATTACCTGCCAATCGCGGAAAGATTTCCGAGGGAGAAACAGCTTGTGCTTGGGGAAATATATAAGGTATTAAGTAAAAAAGACGGCAAATCATTAAGGTCTGAAATCCTCAGGGGTTTGAAAAAAGCAAAAAGAAACTGCTTTCAATGCTGAAACAAACCTAATCAGCCAAACTTACCCTGCAGACTCCTTGGGGAGCTTTTTTATTCAGTTCAAGTTTAGGCATGCCATTTACTAATTCTTTTTGGGTTTATTTAGCAAGAAACCCAGCAAGCACGTTTTTCTCCATCCCAATTCCCGAACCAGCACTGTCTGCATAATATCCAGATAGCCTGAATCAAAATGTTTTTGGCCTATCTTTTCCTCAACTAACGCAATATGCCCAGACATTTTTTTAAAAATCTCCAAAACTGTTTTGCGCTTTTCCCCAGAAATTTTAAGCGCGTCCAGAGCATTTTTGAGTGCAATTTTATTACGGCGCTGGCTGTGTTTACCCAAAAAGAGAGCAATATCGGCTTTGAAACCTGGAAGAAACTGCTTTTGCATATATTTTTCGGTCATCGTTTGAAGCTTTTTCTTCGAATGACCCCAAAGCATAGTTAAAACACGCTTTTTTCCAGAAGATTTTTTTCCAGACATTTGCAGAAACATATGCGGCAAACCAATAAATAAACATTTTCCCTAAAGATTCAAAAAACCTTTAATACTGGTTTGCACTATTGTCTGAAAGAAACGCAACAAAAGGTGCTTGGTTGGCGGAAAAATATTCTTTGGATTATTATTTCTTTTTTGATGTTTCGGACGAAATCAGCCTGGGCAAAATCGAATCATTGTTCAGGGAAAAAAAGATTTCTGCGGAAGAATTCCCTTACAGGCGCGCGACCCCGCCATACATAAAATATGCTGTTCCACCGCTTTCGATAAAGCTGGGAACGCGAAAAATCGAGGCGAACGGAAAAGCAATCGATTTTGGATTTCGCACAAAAATCTTTGATTTCGGCGTCATTTCACTGAAAGCAAGCGCGGAAATGGAAACAAGCCTGGAAGAATTAAACAAAACAAGCGCGGGGCTTTTCACGCAGGCAGCATTGGAAAAAAAAGCCATTGCAATGCTTGAAGAATTGTTAAAAAAAATTGGTCCTGCACTGGCTTCGCCGCACAACCCGACAGAATTCATCGAAAAATATATAGCATTTCACTCAATAGTCGAAAGCACATTTGATTCCAAAAAATTTGCGGAAGAAAACAAAAACCAAATCGCAAAACTGCTTTCGCTTGAAACACAGGAATTGAGCGAACAACAGTTAAACGCAAACCTTGAAAACAGCATTAGCTATTACAAAAACGACCTTGCAATAATAGACTTCAACTCCACTTTCATTCTTGACTCGCACGAGCCAAAAGACATCCTCGACGTAATAGAACTCGCTCGCATCCAACTATTGGAACTGTGCTATTTCGATTCGCTTTTGGACAAAGAGCTTGAAAAAATCTATGAAGAACTTGAAACAATAAAAGAAAAAAACTATGGAAAAATACTGAGGAAAACCGCAACGCTGAAAATGAGCGTCAACGAGCTGATTGAAAAAACGGAAAACGCAATGAAGCTGTTCGGAGAAACATACCTGGTAAAAGCATTCAATCTCGCAATAAAAGAATTCAACGTCCAGCAATGGAAAAACTCTGTCAAAGGAAAAATCTCGACAGTAGAAGACGTTTACAACAAAATCAATGACAGGCAACAGGAACGAACAAACTTCCGCCTGACAGTAACACTGGTAATACTTGAAATATTGTTTGTCGCACTATGGATTTACGAGCTGTTTTTCAGGCACTGAAACTCTTTAAAAAAGCAATCGCGGAATAAATAATTAACAAAGACTGCAGGGGTGGCCCAGTCTGGTTACGGCGAGAGGTTGCTATAATTTGTTTTATTGCAGTTACCTCTTGGGCGAAAGCCCTCGGGAGTTCAAATCTCCCCCTCTGCGCATTTTTTGAATATCAAATCACCCAAAAAGTTCTTATTGTTGAAAAAAGGGTGATATTTGGTATGCAACCGCAAAAGAACTATGACTTTCACAGCTATCGACAAAGGCTTGAAAGCCTAACAAGGCGAATTCAAAAAGACAATGAAATACTGCCAGCCAACAAAACAAAGCTGTTTGAATACATTGTTTACCTTGAAGAAGAAAACAACATTGTGCCGTTGGTTTGCAGGAAGACTGACCAAGCTTTCAAGTTAATGCAATGGTTAAACAAGGACTTCAAAGAACTCACAAAAGAAGACATCGAGTTTTTGCTAAAGACCATTAACGCACAAAAGCAATTAGCTGACAACACAAAAAGCCTTTACAAGCTCAGCCTAAAACTCTATGTCAAATGGCTTGCTGGCTTAAACAAAGAAGATGAATATCCTGAACTGGTAAAGAAAATAAAGTGCAATAAGGACAAAAAAACAAAAGTCTTGCCAGAAGAATTGTTAAACGAAAACGAAGTATTGCAAATAATCAATAATGCCAACAACACCAGAGACAAAGCCATGCTAAGCTTGGTGTGGGAAACGGGTTGTCGAATTGGCGAATTGGCAAA
>CAYOAS010000202.1:0-2568 GCA_964402015.1 uncultured archaeon
CAATCTTGACAGGTTATTTTTTTAAATCCAAAAGAATTCCACTAGTTTTTAACTTGTGGTCTGAATAGGAATTCTTTTGTCTGTCAAAAACCTTTTTCATGCCGCCAGTCTTTGACTGGCGGTTTTTGACATTTTTTTGAAAGAGCAATTATTTTCCAAGCCAAAAACTCTTGTCCCTGCGCTTTTCTTCCATTGCCTTTTTCTGCTCTTCTTTGGAAAGATTTTTCCACTCGCCCTTTTTCTCTCGCTCTTCCCGCTCAACCTTCCTGTTGACAGACAATTCTTCCTTGCAATTTACGCACAAAACACCCATTCCATAAAAAGGTTTCTTGCAATTCTCACAAATCCCCATTACAGCCACCAACTAATTAAAATGCTTCCACATTATTAATTCTTATTGCAAAAAACCGTTTTTTGCCGCAAGGCAAATTCTAACTCTGAAAGAGGTAGCATATTATGACATTTTAGTAAAACAGCTTTATTAAAGCTGGCAAAAGTCCAACTTAACAGTTGGACATGCCTGATGGCAATACCATTAGGAATGTATTACCGAGCAAAGCGAAAGTAATACTTTATGACATTTTAGTAAAACCGCTGCGGAGATGGCAGAACCTGGTAAATGCGCCGGCCTTGAGCCTCCAAGCCTTTCTTTCTTTTTAAAAAAGAAAGAAAGTCTACGGGCTGTCCAAAGAAAGAAAAGCCTGTTTTGTGGGCATGCCAGCCGGTGTGCGCAAGCACGCGTGGGTCCAAATCCCACTCTCCGCGCTAACATTTTCTTTTTTTTGGGAATTTTTGCAATTATTCGAACAGTTCTTTTTTCAGGATTATTTTGTTTGTCAGGCCGTATTCGTGCTTTTCAAGAACTCCTTTTGATTCCAGCCTTTTTATTGCGCGGTGCACCTGCACCTTGTTTAACCCTGTTTCTTTTGCAAGCTTTGCCTGTGTTGATTCAAAGCCGTTCCTTTTCAGTTCGTCAATGATTGCCTTTTCGTCCGGCAAAAGAAGGTTGTTTGCAGTTTCCTGTTTTATGCTCTTAATCTCTTTCTCGCGGATGAGACCCCATATAGTAATGCCCGCAAGAATTGATATTATTCCGCCCAAAAGATATTCCAACGCTTGGGGGGAAGCAAGCCTTGCCATTTGGTCTGCGGAAATTCTTGCAAAGTTTGCATCGCGCGCTGTTTCAATTCCGCGCGGACTGTTTGAATCGCCAAAACGATCCTGGAATCTTGGCGGTTCGCCGATGCTTGTTTGCCAGAAAAACCCGTAAAGATGGTTAATAAAAGAAATAATGGAAAACCCAGCAAAAAGAAAGCACAGAATCATTATTGCAACGTATTTTTTCTTTGCCTTAAAAATGGTTTCATTAGGTTTCATGTTTCATCACGTTACATTGTGTTTTAATAGTGGTTTCAACTGGTTACAGTTAATCATATCTTTTGTTACAAGCCTATTTAAATGTAATGCAAAAAGGTGGGTTATTGCCTGGAATTGTTTTGGAACTAAAAGATGTAAAGAAGATTTACAAGATGGATTCAGTGGAAGTGCCTGCGCTCAGGGGAGTTTCCCTGAAGGTAAAGGACGGAGAGTTTGTTTCCATTGTCGGAGCTTCTGGCAGCGGAAAATCCACGATTCTTAATATAATTGGCGCCCTTGATACCCCTACCGAGGGCTCTATTTTTCTTGATGGAATTGATATTACGACTTTGCAGGAGTCTGTTCTTGCGCGGATCAGGGGAAAAAAAATTGGTTTTGTTTTCCAGACTTTTAACCTTTACCCTTCTTTGAATGTTTTTGAGAATATTGCCCTGCCAATGCGCATTCACGAGTTTGATAATGCTGTGATTGATAAAAAAGTAAAAAATCTGGTCGAGCTTGTCGGGCTGAAGCAGAGGATTTTTCATTTGCCAGCACAGCTTTCAGGAGGCGAAAGGCAGCGGGTTGCTCTTGCAAGGGCTTTGTCCGCAGACCCTTCAATGATTCTTGCCGACGAGCCTACTGGAAACCTTGACACTGTTACAAGCAGGGAAATAATAAACCTTTTATTGGACCTCAACAAGAAGCATGGAAAGACTGTTATTTTGGTTACGCATGATTTGCCGCTTGCAAAAACAGCGGACAGGGTTATTACTTTGAGGGATGGTTTGATTGTTTCTTAGAATGAATCTTGGAAAGAATAAATATTGGAGGAATTTGGAATGAAAAAGAATTTCAGCATTGTTTTGGCATTGGTTTTTTTGGCTTGCCTGA
Source organism: uncultured archaeon (assembly GCA_964402015.1). Lineage (GTDB taxonomy): Archaea > Iainarchaeota > Iainarchaeia > Iainarchaeales > JAGVWC01 > CAYOAS01. The sequence continues at coordinate 2,251 of CAYOAS010000202.1, forward strand.
TGGCAATCCCGCAGGCTAGTGCTGTTTCGGACCTGGCTTATTTGGTAGATGTGAACAGCACTAGTTTTTTGCCTTCTACAATCCATGCCGGGGATATTGTGAGCATGGCATTAAACATTCGCAATAAGGGCCTGGTTTATTCCATTGCAGACCTGAACGGTTTCATTGCCGTTGGCCCGCAGTTTGAACTGATTGATTCAAATTATAATGTTCCATTGATTGGGCCTGGTTCGAGCCAGACTTTAGTTTTCAAGTTCTATGTAAAGGAAAATACCCTGGCGGGGTATTATTCTGTTTTCTTGAACTTGTCTTACTTGA
>CAYOAS010000203.1:0-2530 GCA_964402015.1 uncultured archaeon
TAAGGTTACAATTACTGGGGGAGAGCCGACAGGGCACCCTCATTTTTGGGAAATAGTAAATTTGGTTGCTGCAAAAAAACCGCTATCTTTGAACGTAATCACGAACGGAGTTTCATTTTCCGGTTCAAGTGCAAGAGCAAACGCTTTTTTCAGTTCTGTTTCAAAGATAGCCAAAAAAACAGGCACCCCAATAAAAATATTTGTTTCAGTAAACGACCCTTTGGCTTCAACTTTAAGTGGCGGAAAAAAAGAAATGAAAAAGCGCGTCAGCACAATAAAACAGGCCTCTTCAGGAAAACAAGGAGTTTTTTTGGGTTTTGCCGGGGGGCTTGTTAAAGGGCAAACCGCGCGTGGTCTTTCAAGGAAATATTCTTTTCCTGAAGAACAAACTGTTTTTTTTAACTGGAAAAAAGGGGCTGAAAGAACTGGCAGTGCCATGCGGCGGGTCCTTGTAAACCCAAAAGGGCGTGTTTTTTCTAGTGAAGCTTCAATGCTTTCCAATAAACCAGTTGGTGCCTTGAAACGAGAGTCCCTAAAAACCGTTATACGCAGAGGATACTGGTGGAGATAACCATTATTCCAATCGGAATTTTTTTTTCAAATAAAATTATTTATTAAACCTTTCCAGGGATTGTTTTGACAATTTGATTGTTTTTTGTTTGTGGAGGTTTTTTAATGAAAAAATGTGGTAAGTATCTTTTTACTTCGGAGTCTGTTACTGAAGGGCATCCTGACAAGATTTGTGACCTGGTTTCTGACGGAATTCTTGACGCGTGCATTGCACAGGATCCTGCTAGCAGGGTTGCAATTGAAACATTGGTTACTACCGGCACTTGCATTGTTGCGGGCGAGGTTACTACAAAAGCATGGGTTGATTTTGGAAAAGTTGTGCGGGATACAATCAAAAAAATTGGTTACGACGACCCAAAAAAGGGTTTTGACTGGGAATCCTGCGGGGTTCACGTAATAATTCACGAGCAAAGCCCTGACATTAGCCAGGGAGTTACTGAAACTGCTTCTCACGAACAAGGCGCGGGCGACCAGGGATTAATGTTTGGTTACGCTACTAATGAAACTCCAGAACTGATGCCTTTGCCGATTTCTCTGGCAAACAAATTAACCATGCGTTTGGCTGAAGTGAGAAAAAACGGAACAATTCCCTATATTGGCCCTGACGGAAAAAGCCAGGTTACAGTGGAATACTGTGACGGGATTCCAAAGAGAGTGGAAACAATTGTTATTGCTGCACAGCACAGTGCTTCAGCGCACATTGACAAGGTGCGCGCTGACATAAAAAAACACGTTATAGAACCAGTTTGCGGCAAATGGATTGATAAAGACACAAAATTTCACATTAATGCGACTGGCAGGTTTGTTTTGGGCGGCCCTGCAGGAGACAGTGGCGTAACCGGGAGAAAAATTATTTGCGACACTTACGGCGGCCACGGTTCGCACGGCGGTGGAGCATTTTGCCTTGCTGGCGATTCACTTGTGAATACTGAAAAGGGGCTAGTAAGAATTGATGATTGCTGTGAAATAGGGCAAAATAGTTTGCTCGTAAAGACTGATGTGCATCCGATGCCTGCAGGCGATTGGTATGACAATGGCGTTAAACAAACCGAAATCATACAAACGTATGGCGGTTACAGCCTTGAGGCTACGCCCAATCATCTTATTCGCGTAATGGATTCTAAAGGGGGCTATGCATGGAAGGCTGTTGAAAAGCTTCAGGTTGGTGATTGGGTTGCTATCCAAACAAAAAACCGTTTTTTTGGTAATGACCTTATTCCTGAATTCAAATTTGATTACAAGGCTGGAACTGCAGAAGGGAGAAAAAAGAAATATAATTTTCCAGAGAAATTAACCAATAACTATGCTTATTTGTTGGGGTTATTGGTTGGTGATGGAGATTGTACTGACACTGGCTGCATCAAAATTTGCATTTGTGAAAATGAAATGAAAGAGATTGTGCAGGATTTGTACAAGAAATTGTTTAATGATAGCGGTAAAGTCTATGGTCATTGGGCGTATATCGGCGGGGTTGAACTAAGAGCCTACTTGGAACATTTAGGGCTTTCATACGCAAAATCTTTTGAAAAGACTGTTCCGCGGGTTATTTTCAATGCAAGCAAGGATAATTGCGCTGCTTTTTTAAGAGGCTTGTTCGACACTGACGGCAGCATTAGAATTGACGGCAGGAACAAAACAACAAAAATGATTCATTTGGCAACAACAAGCAAAAAACTGGCTGAACAAGTTCAATTGCTTTTGTTGAATTTTGGCATTGTTTCAACTATTATGCAGGTTCAAGTGGGAAAAAAACCTTCTTATATTCGCGGAAGAAAAATTGTTTCCAAGCACACAAGGTACGACCTTAAGATTAAAGGCGCTAAAAGCGTCCAATCTTTTTTGGAAAACGTTGGCTTTGCGCTTCCGAGGAAAGCAAATATTTTGAACAAGAGTTTTCCTGAAAAAAAAGACAGGCTGATTGTGCCTAACCAGAAAGAAAGGATTATTGCTTTGTTCAAAA
>CAYOAS010000204.1:0-2516 GCA_964402015.1 uncultured archaeon
TAAGAACTTAGAACTATATAAACATGTGGGCAATAAGCTGCGCAGTTATCTATATTCCTCTGCTTTTTGCTCAAACCATTTAACCAAATCGTCTTGGCTTTTTTCCATACAATACTACCCCTTCTGTTAGGCTGTTGATTACAAAGCAGTTGTTTTGCTTTAATTCTCTCAAAAAATCGTTTAAGGAAAAGAAGATTGGGTAAACAATCAAGCCATATTTCTTGCTTATAGTTGTATTCACAAAATTAATCAACTGTTTTTTGATTGAAGCAATTTCTTTTTCTTCCTTTGCGATTATTACCAAATCAATGTCGCTTGGTTCAGCCACAATGTCCTGCCGCACTGTTTTCCTCGCCACGCTACCGATTAAGAGAATGCAACTGATTTTGGTTTTGCTTCTCATTGCAATGAATTTCGCTGTTTCAACAGCTGCTTTTTTCAATACCTTGTTTAAATCCAGGAAAAGCTGCTGAAGTGGCTTGAATAAAAAATGCTTTTGGTTGATTGAATAGACTTTGCTTGTTCCCAGCCTTTGCATTGAAACAAGCCCACTGGAAACAAGAACAGGCATCTGCCTGTTAAGCTCTGATAATGAAAGCCTTGTTTCCCCAGCCAGCTCTTTTTCCACAAAACGCTTTTCCCTGTTTTGAATCAAATGAAACAGTGCATTCACTTTGGTTGTTGTTCCCAGAATCTTATCCAAATACATTGCAAACTCCCTTAATTCGGTTTTCCAAAACACAATTCGGTTTTCCAAAACAACTGCTATTTGCATCATTTTCTAACCGCGACCACCCCAAATTTTCCCCCGCCTTTATTTCTACACAACAGCCTTTCCCATTTTTCCCGCAATTCATTTTTTTATCACCAGTTTTCCTCTATTTTCTATTGAGAGGTGTTTCTTTTCTTTTTGCATTTTTGCCCAGGGTTATTGTGTCAAATCCTTTTTCAGTTGCAATGGTTATGATGCTTTGGCACCAGACTGACAAATAATGCGTTGGTTCGTCGTACGATGGACAAGTGACTAGGAGGGCATTCTTGTCTGGCATAAAAACCTTATTTAAAGGAACGCAAGTTATCCATATATACTTTTACTATAAATTCTCCGACTTTTGTTTCCTTTTCAACATTTTCAATCAGTTGCTCTTTTGTAAACGTTCCATCCCCTCCAATGGATAATTTTAAGGATGGCGGCATGGTTTGTAATCTTGCAATTACAATGTCTTTTTCTTCTTTGCTGAACATTTCATTAACCTCTTTTAAATGACACCCAATTTAAGTAACAGGCTGCCTATTTTTTTTCCAAGTCTGGTTTTTTGCCTGATTTCTTTGTATGCCATCTGCCAGCTTATTGGCTGGTCGTTTATAACAACCACGGGCATTTTACGCTCTGGCAAAGGCAGGTTTGAATATACGAGAAAGAATTTTTCAAAAAAAGAAAGTTCATCAATCTCACCAGTCTTATTTATTTTCTTTCCAGCATAATTGTTTCGTGTTAAAACCAATTGTGCATTATCATTTTTTATGCTGATTTCATCCCCTGCTTTCCATCCGAGCTCTTCAATTAGCCCGTTCGGCAAAGTTAAATCCCACTTGGCATAAGCTTTTGTTTTTGTCCTTCGCGAAACTTGTTTTTGCAGTTTCATAAGACCCACTACCTTTAGGTTATAACCCCTATTTAAAAGTTAGGGGTATAATGCTTCTTATTTTAGGAGCCTACTAATTGGGAGCGGGAAATCTTATTAACCGTATGCCATTATAAAAAACTTTAGGCGCGGTGAACGGGAAACCTACGCGTTTTAGCGTGTAGATGAGAGCGAACCTATTTCTGTCAAGCGATTCTATATTGGTTGTTGAACGCAGCCGCCTTGCGGCGGCTCTTTATTGGTTCAACAGGAGTCTGATATAAAATGGTTGTTGAGGTTTTAAATGGTGTCGCCCATGCAAAAGGCCAGATTTGTTCTTCTGTTGTTTGGATGAATTTTTCCGTGAATTATTTAATGGTTTCTTCTGCAAGTATCTTGTTGGGGAATATTTAAAAACCTGGATTCCAGTTCTTTTGAAACTGTAATATTTTGGGGTTATAACGCGTTTTTTTTTGTTTTGTCGTGTAATTGGTATAAAAACGTTTTCGTTGCAAGTAAATACAGCATTTTGTCTTTTTTTTTGGTGGTTTTTTTTTTGAATATTCCGAAAAATATCCAGACCTATTGCAGGAAGTGCAAAAAGCATACTGCCCACAAGCTGAAACAGTTCAAGGTTGCTGCTCCTCGTGCAATGAGCATTGGCACGCGCAGAATGAACAGAAAGCACAAGTCTGGTTATGGTGGAAAAACAAAGCATCCAGCAACAGTAAAAAAACAGACAAAAAAACCGGTTTTCATTGCGGAATGCGCTGTCTGCAGGCAAAAGCACTATTTTTGGATAAACAAAAAAATGAAAAAAGTCGAGCTTGTTTGATCTTGAGTTTGACACTTGATGGTCTTTTGCAGTAGATTTGTATCTTTTTTTGTTGG
>CAYOAS010000205.1:0-2509 GCA_964402015.1 uncultured archaeon
AAAATTGCCTTGAAGTGGCTTTAAGGAAATCCAAGGAAATCAGAAAAATATTGCCAAAGGATTAAAATAAAAAAGGACAAAATCTTCCAAATGGGGTGTTTTTGTGGGTTCAACAAAAAAAGTTAGAAGCGCAGGAAAATTCGGCGCAAAATTCGGAATTGGAATAAGGAAACGCTGGCTAAAAGTAGCTGACAAGCAAAAAAAGCACTACGATTGCCCAAGCTGCGGCTTCAAAAAAGTCAAGCGCCTGTCCACTGGAGTTTTTCATTGCAAAAAATGCGATTTGAAATTTGCGGGCGGAGCATATTTCCCAACAACGCTCACTGGCGCAATAGTAAACAAAATGGTCGAGCAAAAACAATTCCTGCCGGCAATGACAGAACTGATTGCAGCCACGGAAAAAACAAAAGGCCTTATAGAGGAAGTTCCGGAAGAAAAAGAAGAAAAAAAAGAAGAACATTCAAAACAAAAAAAAAGAGCATAAAAAAGAAACAAAAGAAAAAGAAAATTCCAAATAACGGGGGCTTGAGAAAATGTACAAATGCGGAAAATGCAAAAAATTAATAGAATCGCTTCCAGAAGGACTAGTGCGCTGCCCAGTATGCGCATACAAAATATTGTACAAAATAAGGCAGCCCGTAACAAAAAAAATCAAAGCGAAATAAATGAAAGAAAAAATTTTGTTGGAAATGCGCTTTTCTTTCGCAGACGAAAAAAAAGCGCAAACAGCGCTGAAAGCACTTGAACCAGAATTTTTTGGAAAGCACGAAAAGCGCGCGCAAACAAAAGCAAGCATTAAAAAAAACGTTCTGGCATTTTCGGTCAACGCAGAAGATTTGGCAGCATTGAAAGCTTCAATGCTTTCTTACTCCAAATCAGTTGCATTGATTAACGAACTGGTTAACGGAGGTTTTGGTTAAAATGGCAAACGAAGAACAGGCAACACAACAGGACATGATGGAATTCGAAAGGAGCAGGCAACAATTATTCAATATTTCCACACAAAAACAGCAAATGCAATTCCAATCAACAACAATAGGCAAATCCATTGAAGCGCTGGAAAAAACAAAGGAAAAAAAAGCATTCAAAGCAGTCGGAAACATTCTCATACTTTCCGATGTTTCAGAACTTTCAAAAGAGCTAAAAGAACAAAAAGAAACAACAGACCTGCGCGTCAAAAGCATGCAAAAACAAGAGGATTCAATTGTCCAAAAGCTAAACAAGCTAAAAGCAAAAATCGAAGGCAAAAGCGCAGAAACAGAAGCAACGGAACAGCCAAAACAAAACCCAAAGAAAAAACCATGATTTTGCCATTGGCAAAATTGTGAAGTTTACAAAAACGAGGAATAAAACCCCAACCAGCGGCGGAATATGCCTACTGCAAAAGAAGGCAAGATTGCTTATGCAAAGAGATTATCGAAAGGATTGGACGGATTATCCTATTGATGCAATTCCGTCAAAAAGCAAGTTGCCGGATTTTTTGTTTGAATTGCTTGAAAAAGAAAAAGCAAAAACAATTCTGGATTTGGGTTGCGGGATTGGCAAGTTTGCAATCGAATTATGCCAAAAAGGATACTCTGTTGTGGGAGTTGACATTAATCCTGAAGCAATAAAAAAGGCAAAAGCCGAAGCGCAGAAAAGCATTAGCAATTCTGCAGAAAACTATTTGCGGTTCTATGAAGGCGATGCAACAAGCTTGCAACTGACAGAAGCGCCATTCGATGCAGTAATAATGCAATTGGTTGTGTCAATAATTGGCGGCAAAGAAGAACGCGAAAGCCTCTTTCAGACAGCAAAAAGCCTCATAAAGAAAAACGGCTTGCTGTATCTTTCAGCAGTCGGTGCCTCAGAAGACATTAACCCAGAATATGCGGAAATATACCGCAAAGATTTTGGGTTCACCCAAGAGCAACACACTTATTTTTCCCGCGACAACGAGGGAAAAATATTGTATGCAACACACCATTTCACACGCAATGGGCTAGAAAAACTGCTCAGCGCCTTCAAAGAAATAAAAATCAGGGAAGAATTTGAAACAACAAGAAGCGGAAAAAAAGCCCGTTTCCTTTATGTTACAGCAAAGGCAAAATAAAAACAATTTATTATTGTATTTCAACACAACGGCCCGTTTGCACTAACAACCCAATTTTGCCCGCCCGCACTGTTTATTTATAGTGAACATTTTGTTTACTTTAAGTAAACATTATTTAAACTGTTTGCCTGCTTATTGTTCTTTTATGGGCTGGCTTTCAAAGTTACTGGGGCCTTTTAATTTGCAGATTTTTGAGTTGCTTATTGACGAATCTGCATCAGTGCGGGATCTGGCTAAAAAGGCAAATTGTTCTCCGGCAAAAATAACTCAATTTGCAGGGCTTTATTCAAAAAATGGCTTGATTGTTGTTGGAAAGGAAAAGAACCGAAAAGTCTTGGCATTAAATAAGTCAAGCCCCTTGGCAACCTATCTTTGACACTTTTTCTTTGAAAAAAAATATAAGTGTGAACCTCCTTG
>CAYOAS010000206.1:0-2507 GCA_964402015.1 uncultured archaeon
GTATCCAAAAATCGATTTGAGTAAATTTGGTTATGATTTTACTGCTTTTGTTTTTGCAAAGGTTGACCAAAAGAACATTCCTGCGCTAATCGAAAAATACAATGCTTTGAATGATGTGATTTCGATTTACGAGGTTTCCGGAGAGTTCGATTTGTTGTTTGTGTGCAAGCTCAAAAGCACAAAAGAGCTTTATTCCATTATTGAAGAGTTGAGCAAGGACGAGCGCGTTGGAGCGGTTGACACTCACATTGCTTATACTACTTTTAAGGAGGGTTTGAATCCGCTTTTGTCTGAATCAAAAAAGGAAGAAGATTGAGTCTGTTTATGTTGCCTGAAAAGTTTAAGAAGGTTATTGACAAAATTGCTGGTGCGAATGTTGTTGGTAATTGGTTTTTTATTGGCAGCGTTGGTTCGGAGCTAGGGGGAATGCCTTGTTCTTGGGTGCCATTGGATATTGATATTGCTGTGGACGAATCAGCATTACAAGAATTCAAGAGGGTTTTTGGCAATCCGCAAAAGTTGGAAGGCAAATCCATTTTCTTCAATATTGATGGTGTGCTGGTTGAGCTTTGTTTGAAGCCGCGAGACTACAAGTTTTTTAAGCTGATAAAAAAGAAGGACGGAGTAAATACTATTTCTTTGAAAGACCAGGTTGAACGATACGAACAAGTAGGAAGCAGGGAAAAGTCTTTAAGAATAAAAAGGTTTTTAGAAAAGGGTTAAGCGACTTTTCTTTGTCGTCTTATGGCAGCGTCAAGTGCGCGGAAGTATAGTGCATCGCCTTTTTGTCTGCTGATTGCTCCGTCTGCAATTGCGTTTTTTATTTTTGCGACGTCGGTCGAGAATTGTTGGTCTCTTTTCACTAATTCTTCTCTTAATGGCCAGATTGCTTGCCATTTTTTGTAGTCTATTCCTTGTAGTAAGCGTTCGTATCGTTGGTGCTGTAAATCGCGTTTTCCGTGTGGGCGCTGAACCAAGGGCATAATTGACCAATACAAATAGGATTGCTTGCTTTAAAAGAATTTGGTGAAAAAACGGTTTTTAGCTTGGCAAGCTTAGGTCGGGGTATTTTACTGGTTCTCTTTTATCCCATTCTGCTTGAGCGTCCTTAAACTGATGCTTCAGTTTTTTGTCAGTTTTCTTTAGTAAAGCGTTTAGGATTTGTTTGTCTTTTCCAACGCTTTTTTGCAAGACTTTTTTGTAGGTTTCCCAGAATTTTGGACCAGTGATTTTCTTAGTGTAAAGGTTCATTCGTAATGCTTGCAGTTCTTTCTTGAATTGCGAGTCAATTGCCAATTGGAGTTTACCAATTTGCTTGATTAAAGCAGTGTTTCGTGCAAAAGCAAAATCAAACTCGCTATTGTTCATGCCCAAGCCACTCATAAGTCAATACCTCTAACAAGTAAAAAGTAATAAGATTTTTAAATAGGAAGTTTATAATACTGTTGGTGATGGCACAATGGAAAGGGTTTCCAGCGGAATAGAAGGATTCGACAAGCTAATAGAAGGGGGATTTCCAAAAAGCAATATTACTTTGATTAGCGGGACTCCAGGAACAGGAAAAAGTATTTTCTGTGCACAAATACTATACAATAATGCTTTAAAGGGAAAAAAATGCTTGTATTTGAATTTAGAACAAGACGAGGGGCGTCTTGAAGGCCAAATGCAAGATTTTGGTTGGGATGTCGAAAAGGTTAAGAAGAATTTAAAGATTGTTGGCGTTGAGAGTACAGATAGAGAACTGGTTGAATTTGTTTTGACTGAAATACAAAAGATGAATTATGATTTGATTGTGTTGGACTCTTTAGATTCTATTTCAAGCACCCCCATGGACATGGAAGAACTCGGAAAAATGTCTATAGATAAAATACAAGAAACAGTTTTACCAACAACTATGGATGCTCCCACAATTGGAAGAATGAAACTTAAAAAAATCTTTTCTGCAATAGCAAAATCAAAAGCCAATGCTTTTGTCACAAGTGAGAGAGTTGAAGGTGCAGAAGGAATAAGCAGAGACACTATCTCAGAATTTTTGTGCGACAGTATAATACTGTTACATTATATTGGGGTTGGAGCAGTTGACTTTAGAAGCCTACAAATAAGAAAAATGCGCCGCAGCGGCCACGAAAAAGGATACATCCTTTTTGAGATAACCAAAGAGGGAGTTAAACTAACGGAAGATCCCCTAAAAACAAAAAAATAAGTCATTTTGGTTAAAAATGCTTAAGCATGTTTTAATTATTCCTGATGGCAATAGAAGATTCGCGGATTTCAGAAACATTGATGTGGCAGTTGTATACAAGTTTATCTCTGATTACACTACTACTGGGTCGTTAAAGTTTTTTTTGCTGGAAAAAAAAATTCCAGAACTAACCATTTTTGCAATTTCTAGGGACAACGTGTTAAACAGAAAAAAAGAAGAATTACAAGCAATCTATGACGCACAAATAGAATTATATGATAGGTGGCTAAAAGATAATCAAATTAATTCAAAAGTCAGGTTCACG